>JBFJTV010000237.1:0-5067 GCA_041625075.1 Candidatus Polarisedimenticolaceae bacterium
CCCGATGTGTGCTTCGTGTTCTGCTCGACTAATAAGGTCTATGGTGATGCATTGAACGAGCTTCCGCTGGTCGAGCGCGACCTGTGTTTCGAGATTGCCGAGGATCATCCGTACTCCCGTGGGATCCCCGAGACGCTCCGCATCGACGAATCCAAGCACTCGTTGTTCGGGGCCTCGAAGGTCGCTGCAGACATCCTGGTTCAGGAGTACGGGCGGTACTTCGGGCTGAAGACGGCCTGTTTTCGCGGCGGCTGTCTGACCGGTCCCGCACACTCCGGCGCCGAGCTCCACGGTTTTCTCGCCTATCTCATGCAGTGCACGGCGACCGGGCACCCCTACACCGTCTACGGCTACAAGGGCAAGCAGGTCCGCGACAACATCCACTCGAAGGACCTCGTGCTCGCGTTCGAGGCGTACTTCCGTCGGCCGCGCCCGGGCGCGGTCTACAACATCGGCGGGGGACGGGAGAGCCACTGCTCGGTGCTCGAGGGCATCGCGATGTGCGAGGAGATCGCCGGGCGCGAGCTCGACTACCGTGTCGTCGAGGAGAATCGCGTCGGCGATCACATCTGGTACATCAGCGACCTCACCCGGTTCAAGGAGCACTACCCGGGGTGGGACATCAGGATCACCGTCCCGAGAATCCTCGAGGAGATCCACGAGGCGAACGCCGAACGCTGGGTCGAGGCATGATCAACGAGGGTCGCCACCCCGTTCTCGGAGTCGGGGTCTGGGCGGTGGATTACGACTTTGCCGTCGACCGCATCATCGCGGCGGCGAAGGACGCCAGGCCTTTTTCGGTCGGGGTGCTCGCGGTTCACGGTGTCATGACGGGAAACCTCGACGACGAGCACGCGCGTCGGCTCAACAGTCTCGATCTCGTCGTTCCCGACGGCCAGCCGGTCCGCTGGGCGCTCAACTGGCTGCACGGGACGAGTCTCGTCAGCCCCGTCACCGGTTCGGAGCTCACGGCACGAACGCTCGAGCTTTGCGAGAGAGAGCGGCTCGCGGTCTACTTCTACGGCAGCCGGCCCGAGGTTCTCGATCGCCTCACCGCCAATCTCCGCCGGCGCTATCCCGAGCTGATCGTCGCGGGGGCCGAGCCGTCGCGTTTCCGGCAGATCGACGAACGGGAGGCTCGCGAGATCGCCGGCCGCATCCGCGAGTCGGGTGCCCGCGTGGTGTTTGCAGGTCTGGGCTGCCCGCGACAGGAGGTGTGGGCGTTCGAGTTTCGTGACCTCGTCTCGATGCCGATTCTGGCCGTGGGCGCGGCCTTCGATTTTCACTCGGGCCTGCTTCGCCGCGCTCCGGCCTCGCTCCAGCGCTGGGGGCTCGAATGGGCCTACCGTCTGTTCGAGGAGCCCCGGCGTCTGTGGCGGCGGTACCTGTTGCTCAACCCGCTGTACCTGTGGCGCGTCGCGCGACAGAAGCTCTCGGGGAGCAGCGCGTCGCTGCAACAGTCGCGGGGTGACGAGCGCAAGCTGTACTACGGCTGAAACGCCCTCGGGACGAGACAAAATCTCGTTGATCCGTTGCCCGATTTGCGTAGATTCTCTCTTTCCGGTTTCATGTTTCGAGCACCCGTGATCCAGTTCGGATGTCGGGAGTGTATCGAGGAGAGCACTGCATGTTGGGCTTCGCCAGAGCACCATGGTCACGGGCCGCAGGCTTCGTGGCCGGAGTCTTGCTAACGACGGCCGTGACGGCCGAGACGTCCCCGGATCTACCGATCACGGGCGAGCCCGTCCCGAGCCACGCGGATTTCGACCGCCAGTTCTCGGAGCTGCTGGTCCGCTACGACATCCCGGGCGCCGCGGTCGCCATCATGAAGGGCGATGAGATCGTCTTCTCCCGTGGGTACGGCTGGGCCGACGTCGAGGAGAACAAACCGGTCGAGCCCGGGTCGCTGTTCCGGATCGCCGGCGTCTCCACGGTGTTCACGGCGGCGGCGGTGCTCAAGCTCGTCGAGAACGGCAAGCTCTCGCTCGACCAGAGAGCGTTTTCCGTGCTGAAAGACCTCGAGCCACGCAAGGGCCAGTTGCCCGATCTCGGCCTCCATTACATCACCGTCGAGAACGTGCTCCAGATGACCGGCGGATGGGACGACAAGGACAAACGCACCGGTGGGCTCGATCCCATGTTCGGGGACTGGCCGAGGTTGATTCCGGAAACGCTCAACGGGCAGTTCCCGGCTTCGTGCGCCCTGACCGCACGCTACAAGATGGGACGGCCGCTGCAGTTCAAACCGGGAACGCACTACGCCTACAGCGATTTCGAGTACTGTGTCGCGGGCCTGATCGTCAACAAGGCCAACGGGGATGACTACGGCCCCCGGGCATACGAGGAGTACGTCCGCACGTTCGTTCTCAAGCCGGCGGGGATCACCGACATGCGTCTCGGAGAAACCCTCTTCGAAGACAGCGCCGAGGGCGAGGTGCGGTACTACCCGACACCGGGCAAGAGCTCGAGCGTCACGATCTACCCGGAGCTCGGTACGCTCCCGCGCGAGTACGGTGGGTGGTTCTATCTCGGCGCGCAGTACGGCAACGGCGCGTGGATCGCGACCGCGAACGATCTCGTGACCTTTGCGCAGGCCCTGGCCCACGGCAAGGTGCTCGAGAAGGCGTCGGTCGATCGGATGTTGGCCAAGCCTGCGGGGGTCGAGTACTGGGAAGACAAGGAGACCTGGTTCGGGATGGGCTGGCACGTCCGGCAAGAACCCGAGGGGTTGACGTGGTTCCAGAAGGGCCGGATCCCCGGAACCGTGAGCCACCTCCAGCGGGGCCCCGGAGACGTTGCCTTCGCGGTGCTGTTCAACCGCGACCCCGACGACCGGCAGTTCCGCAGGGAGTACCCTGCGTTGCTCGAGTCCGCCGCCGCCCGGTTCGGCGGCAACTGAGGGGACCGGGCGCCGTCCCTCCCGCACGCGCAAAAACACCGGTTTTCCGAGGTCCAAAGCCCCGGTAAGATGCCTTCCGGGGAACTTCCGTGCGGCTGCGGTGTCCATCGTAGCGAGACGCTTCGCTGACGAAACCGTCAATTGAGGAAACCGCCGTGAACCGAACCTCCCTCCCGCTCCTCTTCCTGCTAGCCGTTGCCTGCGCCGTGGTGACGCTGACCCTCAATACCGACGACGCCGGGGCCGTCACACTCGCGCCGGAGCCCGAGGATGCCCGGGCGCTCCTCGAACGCGCGGAGTCCCTGTTCGACGAGGGCTCGTACGGAATGGCCAACGAGCTCTATCAGCGTCTCGACGCGCTCGAGCTTTCCGACTCCGAGGCACGCTGGGTCGATTTCCGGCTCGCGGACACGCTGTGGCGCTCCGAGGCCGCCACCGAGCAACCCGACGACACGAACATCCAGCGCTCCAGGGCCGACCTCGAGGCACTGGTTCGAGATATCCAGCGTGTGGAGGACCGCGACCGCGTATGGGTTGAGGTCCAGGAGTCGTTGGGCGATTTCTGGTGGGAGCGGCGAAGCTCGCGCAACTGGCACCCGGCATGGACCCACTACCACGCGGCCCTCGAGTGGTGGGCGGGCTCCGAAGATATCGAGGCCGCGCGCGAGCGCTATCTCGGGATCGTGCGCAAGGCCGCCCGGCCGCGCTGGGCCGAGCCGTACTACTACTACGGCTACTACGGAAATCAGGTCCCGCTCGACATCCTGCAGAACGTCCTGAAGATCGCCGCTGACCCCGACGACCGGTGGCAGGCGCACTACCTCATCGCCATGACGCTCCGAGCCCAGGGCGGCGATACAGGGCAACACCGCCGGACGATCGAGGCGTTCGACGCGGCGCTCGCCCAGGGTCGCGGAGCGCGGTGGTACGACGACGCGCTCTACCACTACGCGCAGTGGCTCGAGCAGAGCGGGCGTCTCGAGCGCGTCGAGGGCGGGGGACGGCAGCGCCGGCCCGACTACACCGCCGCGCTCGCGATGTACCGCCGGCTCGTCAACGAGTACCAGAAAGGCGAGACCCGCTACTGGGACGACGCGAAACGGCGCATCGAGACGATCACAGCGCCGCGCGTGGGCGTGGCGGTGTCGAACTTCTTTCTGCCCGGATCGGAGGTGCAGTACTACCTCAGCTGGCGCAACGTGTCTCGCATCGATTTCGCGCTGTACGCGATCGATCTACTCGATGACGTCCGTTTCCGCTCGAACCAGTCGAGCGGGGACTGGCTGACGCGACAGGATCTGTCGGGGCGGGCTGCGGTCCGCTCGTGGTCGTGGGAGACGAACGACACCGGCGAGCACGTTCCGGGGCAAGAGTCGCTCACCGTCGACGGCAAGCTCCAACCGGGCGCCTACATCATCGAGGCCCGCGCGGACGGCGAGAGCGCACGCGACCTCGTCCTCGTGACGAGCTCGGCTCTCGTTCTCAAGACCACCGGAACGAAGGTCCTGACCTTCGTGACCGACGCGGTCAGCGGTGCGCCGCGGCCGGGCGCGGACGTCGCGTTGTGGATGCGGAGCTACGACGGCAGCAACTGGAACTGGCACTCCCGCCGCGACACGACCGGTGACGACGGTCTGGTCGTCTTCGAGCTGACCGCCACCGAGCGTAACCGGGAGCTATTCGTGGCCGCGGGCGACGGTCCCCATCAGGCGTACGCGACCGCGAGCACTTGGTCGCGCGGGCACCGCGCTGAGGGGTGGAAGATCTACGCGTTCACCGATCGTCCGGCCTACCGTCCGGGCGAAACCGCCCGTTGGAAGATCGTCGCGCGTCAGCGGGTGAACGGTGCGTATACGACTCCCGCGGAAAGAAGACTCGGGTACGAGATCACCGACCCGCTCGGCGCCAAGGTCGACGAGGGAACGCTCGAGCTCAACGCATTCGGCGGTGCGTGGGCATCCCTGCCTCTCGACGCCGTGTTCCCGCTCGGCGAGTTTCGCGTGACCTTCCGGCAGGACGGCAACGGCCGCACGGTCGGCGGCGCGACGTTGTTCCGGCTCGAGGAATACAAGCTCCCCGAGTTCAAGGTCGAGGTCCGCACGCCCGAGGAGGACGGCCGGCCCAAGGCCATGCAGCTCGGTGACGTGATCGAGGCCGACGTCGTGGCC
>JBFJTV010000238.1:0-5066 GCA_041625075.1 Candidatus Polarisedimenticolaceae bacterium
CGGCGGTCGCTCGCGTTTCGGACTTTCTCGAGACCGTTCGTTTGCCGGAGCGTCTCGATCGCGTCGACCCCGCAAAACTGGAGGCGAGCCTGCGGCGTCTCGAGGACGCGCTGGCGATCGCTTCGGAGGACGCGTTCGGGGCCGGTCTCGGGGAGCTCGCCGGTTCGCTCGAGGACGCCCGCGCCTCCGTCGAGACCTCGGCAAAGGCCGTCTCCGCCGCCGGGGACGACAACATCGAGGCGTGGACACGGGCCCAGGATGCGCTGCGAACATGGTCGGCCGGTGTTCTCCGCGATCTCCGGCGTGCCGCTTCGGCGCCGCCGCCGCGCGTGGACGATCTTCCCCCCGAAGTTCGCGAGCGCTTCGTCACGGCTAGCGGTCGATACCTGGCGGTGTTGCAGCCCAGGGGAAACCTGTTCGATCCGGAGGTGCTCGACGGATACGTCGCCGCGGCCCGCCGTGTCTCGGCGGAGACCACCGGTTTCCCGATCGTCTTTCACGGCCACTCCAAGCGGATCACCGATGGGTTCTATCTCGCGGTTGCCGTCGGACTGTCGCTGGTGCTGATCATCTTGGTGATCGACTACCGCAACCTCCGCGACTCGTTGTTGTCGTCGCTGCCCCTCGCGATGGGCGTCGTGTGGATGCTCGGAGCGATGAAGCTGCTCGGGATGTCGTTCAACTTCGCCAACCTCGTTGCTGTTCCGTTGATCATCGGCGTGGGGATCGACAACGGCGTGCACATCATCCATCGTGTGCGGCTCGAAGGCGAAGGCGGGATGGCCGTCGTGCTTCGCCACACCGCCCGCGCGATCCTGATCGCGTCGCTGACGACCATGATCGGTTTCGGCAGCCTGGCGCTGGCCTCACACCGCGGTCTGGCGAGCCTGGGCGCCGTGCTTCTTCTCGGGGTGGGCTCCTGCTTGGTGACGTCGGTCGTCGTGCTTCCCAACATCCTGGTGGCGCTCGGTCTCGCCCGGAGATAGGGTAGAGGCGAGGTCGATACTCATGCGGATCTTCAGGCGATACTGCGTCTCGTTGGCCGTGGCGGCCGTTTCGGCGGTGGCGCTTTCCGCGTCGGAGCGCGTCACGATCGTGGCCTGCGCGCCGGGCTATCCGGGCAGCACCGAGCAGGCGCAACCGACCATGGACGAGTTCGCTTCCCAGACCGCGAAGGCGGCGGGCTGGGATGCGGAAGCGCTCGGCGCCGTTTACTACAAGGACCTCGACTCGGGCCTGGCGCGCCTCGCGGAGCCCGACGCCGCGCTTGCGCTCGTCCCGCTGCCGTTCTACCTCGACTATGCAGAGGCGCTGAAGCTCCGGCCGCTTCTCCAGGCCGTCGACGCCGATCGTGACCAGGAGACCTGGACGCTGGTGGCCGGCAAGGGGAAGCTCTCGGGACCGGCGTCGCTCGACGGTTGGGAGATCACCGGTCGCGGAGGGTACTCCCCGACGTTCGTGCGCGCGGTCGCGCTCGACGGCTGGGGGCCGGTCCCCGAGACGGCCGACGTCACCTTCACCGCACGCGCGATTTCCGCGCTGCGGAAGGCATCGCGTGGTGACGCGGTCGCCGTCCTGCTCGATGGCGAGCAGAGCGCCGCGCTCGAGGGTCTTCCGTTTCACGCCGAGCTCGAACGGGTTTTCACGTCGCAGCCGCTTCCGGGATCGCTGCTGTGCGTCGTCGGCGATCGCATGAAAGACGACCGTGCCGACGAACTGGGCAAGGCAATCCTCAGCCTGTCGGGCAAGAACAAGGGTCGCGAGATTCTGGAAGAGCTGCGGCTCGCGCGGTTCGAGCCGGTCGACGAGACGGGACTCGCGAGGGTGCAGGGACTTTGGAAACGAACGGTGGGTCCGTAACGCGCTCCGCGATCTCTTTGCTGGGATTGCTGGTGGTTCTGGCCGGGTGCCGGTCGGCGCTTCGCGCCCCACCGAGTCTCGAATCGCTCGGAAGCGGTCCTCCGGCAGCAAGCTCCGAGGAAGCCGAACGGCTCGAGTCACAAGCCGCCGAAGCATTCGCTCGGCGCACCCCCGACGCGGTGAACGAGGCCGCCGAGCTCTGGACACGCGCGGCGGCAGGCGCGCCGACCCGGCTCGACCCGCTCGTCAACGCCATTCGCGCACGTCTGTGGCTGGCCGACAACGCCGAGACCACCGGGGCACGTGCGAAGGCGAGCCGCACCGCCGTTCAGACGGCGCAGTGGTGTACCGATCGCGCTCCGGGAGCGGCCGAGTGCGACTACTGGTTGGGGGCGTCGGTCGGAGTGCAGGCGCGCGAGCGCCGGTCCACCGCGCTGGATGCTCTGCCCATGATCACCGAGTTGTTCGAGGCGGCACGCGAGGCGGACCCCACGCTCGAACGAGGCGGACCGGATCGCGCGCTCGCCCTGACCTATGTTCGCGCGCCGGGTTGGCCGACCGGCCCCGGTGACCCGGATCTCGGCCTCGAGCACGCGGTGCGGGCGGTCGAAATCGCGCCGGACTATCCACCCAACCATCTCGCCCTCGGCGAGGCCTTGGCCGCGGTCGAGGAGCCGGAGGCCAGCCGGGAAGCCTACGAGACGGCGCTCGCCCTGGCCCGGGAACTCCTGGCCCAGGGCCACCCGGACGCCGAGGCCTGGATTGAAGACGCAGATATCGCAATCGGCCGTAAAAGACGCAAATAGGCGGCTCTTCCTCCCCGGCCAGGGGGCCCCTCGCTTGCCATGACCGCCCAACCAAGGTAAAAAGCCCGGTGGCGGGCCATTTGTGACCGCGCGGGAGGAGGTGTGCCGTGCGCCGAGAACTCATGCTGTGTCTCGTCATCACGTTCGGCTCGACCCTCGCGGCCGCCCCTCCCGAGAGACACGTCATCCTCGGCGAGGCCGCCCTGATCGACGGCCTGCCCTCCGATCTCACGGACCCCGAAGGGCGCTCTCGATGGGACCTCTCCGGGCTCGAGCTGACGCGGAGCTTCGAGCTGCGCGACACGCGCGAGGAGACCGGAGCGGCGATCCGATCGAACGATTCCGGACGATCGGTCCGGTACACGGACCCCGCTGGCGGCGACGCCGCCGAGCGTTGGCTCTTTCCGCAAAACTACGGTGCGATGCTCCGACCCGGAGCGAGCGAAACGCTGGTCGTCGACGAGCACATCGGTGAGAACGTCTCCCGGCTGAAGCTGAAGATCGACACCGTCGGGATCGGCTGGGTTCACCTCCCGGCCAAGCCCCACGAGGTCGCGCTCCAGCGCGTGCTCGTCCAGCGCGAGCTTCCCTCGGGCCGCGGCTTTGCTCCCGAGAGTCTCGCGCACCGCTGGGTGGATCCCCGGGCCGGCATCGTGGCGGAGATCGCGGGCCCCGCGTCGCGTGACGGTCTCGAGCGGTTGGCGGCCGACGAGGTCACGGTCGCACAGCAGTTCCTCGGCCCCGTCGACTTCCTGAGGGTCTACCTTCCCGAGCTCGACACGGGACCGTTCGACACGCTGACCTTCCGCCGCGATCGCGGCGCGACCAACGTGCCCGATCTGATTGCCAACAACGCCGGCGTGACCACGATCATGGATCTCGTCAACCTCGGCGTGTGGGATTTCGACATCGCGGCCAACCGCACCGGGACGCCGATCGCGCAGCATAGCGTCGTGGCGAACGACTTCGAGACCTGCAACATCGGACAGCCGGGTTACTTCGCCGGGATGACGATGGGACGGCGCGACATTAACTACGGAACGACCTCGCTGCTGACGGACAACGACATCACCGAGATCATCTTGGGGGACGAGGGCGACCCAGCAAACGACCCCGCGATGATCTGGATGCGCGGGGGGCGTCAGAAAGAGGGGGTATCGGGCGCCTTCGGGAGCGGCGAGACCGGATTCGAGTACACGGACAAGAGGATCTGCATGGGGGACGAGGCAACCTTGTGCCGCGACGCGCAGGACTGCATTGATGCGGGGACCACCGGACCGTGCGATCAGCGCTGCGAGAACGACACCACGGTCTCGTGCTCGAGCAACGCCGACTGCCCTTCCAACACCGCCTGTGTCGCGACACCGGTGCCGTTGTGGAGGTTTCCGAACTTCGACGGCGAGTGGTACCTGAAGTTCGGCGACCCCGCGTGGTCATCGGCGCCCTTCGCCTGCGAGCAGAACTTCGTCAACGGGGTCTGCGGGGCCGGGGGCATCGGCGCGGAGCTCTATAGCAAGGACTGTGGCGACTATTCGGGGACGCAATCGGGAGGGATCATCGCCGAGGGCGTGGCGACGCTGCCGTCGGGCCACACCGTCAACGCGGTCGTCGTTCGCACGCTCGCCGAGCTGTGCGTCTACCCCTTCGCCGGTTGCGGTATCTTTCCCACCCAGGTGCGAACGGCGGTCTACCTGTGGCAGGTGCCGCATCTGAACACGGTCGCCCTGCTGCAGTCGATACAGAACGTTCCCGACGAGAACACGATCGACAACTTTGACCAGGCGCAGTTCGCGACCGATCTCTTCCCACCGGTGACGATCACGGCCGGAAACGAGACGGACGATTCGATCGACGTCTCGTGGGTCCCGAGCACCGGAACGCTGGGTGTCACCGATTACGTCGTGTACTGGGACACCGACTCGGGCTCGGTCTCGGACTACATGAACAGCACGATCGTGCCCTCGACCCAGACCTCCACCACCATCACGGGACTCAACGCCGGGACGCAGTACTTCATCACGGTGACGGCGCGGTCGAACTTCTCCCCGTACCCGGCGGTCCCGTTCTGCCGCCGGGACTACACCATCGCGTGCGCCGATGACACGGCATGCGGCTCCGACGGGCCGTGCGTGACGTCGCAGCCTGCGCCGACCCTGTACGAGAGCATCCGTTTCCCGACCACGATCTCGGGGGATCCCGACAACGTCTATCCCATCGAGGTCATGGCGACGACGGCCGGTGGCACCTGTATACCCACCGAGGAGGTCACCGGGTTGACGATCGCGAAGCTTGGTGCCGGGGTGTGCGAGCTGTGCTGGGACGCGAGCGGTGATCCCTGTCTCGCCGGCTACGAGGTCGTCGCTGGAAACATCCCCACCCCTCCCGGCACGGTCATCGACA
>JBFJTV010000239.1:0-5066 GCA_041625075.1 Candidatus Polarisedimenticolaceae bacterium
CCGGCGCCCAGGTGTTCATTCCTGGGACGGTATTCGGCACGCTTACCGGTGAGCGCGGGACATACCGACTGGAAGGAGTCTCCGTCGGTCAGGTGACCGTTTCGGTCCGCCTGATCGGGTACAAGGAGCTCTCCCAATCGGTGACCGTGCAAGCCGGCCAGGTCGCTACGGCGGACTTTTCGGTCGAGCAGACCGCGCTGAGGCTGCAGGACATCGTGGTGACGGGGGTGGTGGCGGAGACGCCACGCGTAAAGCTCCCGTTCACCGTGGAACGACTCGACCCGCAGGATCTGCCGGTCCCCGCGTCGGACGCCGCGAGCCTCTTGGCCGGCAAAGCTGCGGGCGTCTCGGTGGTTTCCGCCTCGGGACAGCCCGGGTCGGCGGCCGACATCACGTTGAGGGGTCCGACCTCGATCAACGCGTCGGGTCGGTCGCAATCGCCCCTGATCGTGATCGACGGCGTGATCCAGTCGGAGAATGCCTCGCTCGCGGACATCAACTCGCTCGACATCGATCACGTTGAGATCGTCAAGGGCGCGGCCGCGGCCTCCCTGTACGGCTCGCGGGCGCAGAACGGTGTCATCCAGATCTCGACGAAGCGAGGGACGGGACTGCAGACGAACACCTTCGACGTACTGGTGCGCGGCGAATATGGCTTCGGTCAGCTCGAAGGAAGGATCGGGCTGAACGAGTCGCACCATTACGTCTTGAACGCCGCGGGCACCAAGTTTCTCGATACGAACGGGAACGAGCTCGACTTCGGCCAGCTCGGGAACAGCGCCCTAGGCACCGGCTCGCCGGTCATCGCCGATGGCGGAACGGTCGAGACGGCGTTTTCGGACAACCCTTACCCCGGACCGCTGTTCGACCAGGTTGATCGGTTCTTCGATCCGGGCCAGACGTTCGACGTCTACGCCGCGGTGACGGGCCGGTTCGGCGAGTCGAGCTTCCGCGTCTCCTTCGACGAGTACAAGGAGACGGGCGTCATCTCGTGCGACGTGTGCCAGACCAATCTGGACCAGTTCAACGCGGACCGAGTGAATGAAGGCAGGCGCCCGATCGACGCTCGTGTTCCCAAAGATGATGGGTACGAGCGTCAGAACGCCCGCCTGAACGTCGACACCCGGTTCGGGGCGCTGGACATCGCGGCGAGCGGCTTCTACTCGCGCTCGACCCAGGACGATGCCGCCGTCGCGAGCGGCGCGTTCTTCTCGCTGACGTTCATGTCGCCGGCGCTCGACCTCACCGAGCTCGATCCGACGGACGGTTATCCGAGAGTCGACATCGATCCGTTGTCGCTTCAGGAGAACCCGCTGTACCTGCTCGCCATTGCGAACGAGCAGGACCAGCAGACGCGGACGATGGGGTCCGTCGACCTCCAGTTCTCCCCTAGCGGTATCGAGTGGCTCACGCTCGAGGCGAACGCTTCGTACGACCGCACGGACTTCAGCGACGTCGGGATCCGCCCGAAGACGGAGAAGACGTCCGAGGCCGGCGTGAACTCGTTCACGGGCGGCAGCCTGCGACAGGGCTTCTTCACCGACGAGGCCATCAACGCCTCGGCGACTCTGGGCGCCAGTCACGGCTTCCTCGACGGCGACCTGACCGTGCGTGCGAAGGCCCGCTATCTGGTCGAGGAACAGGACTACAACCAGACGGGCGTGCTGGGGAACCGATTCTCGGTCGACAACGTGCCGAACTTCGAGCTGATCGACGACTTCGATGCCGATAACGAGATCAGGGAGATCAGGGCTCAGGGGCTGTTCGCGATCGCGAGCCTGGACTACAAGGGTCGCTACATCCTTGACGGGCTGGTCCGCCGCGACGGCTCGTCGCTGTTCGGGCCCGAGGAGCGGTGGCAGACGTACTACCGGGCGTCGGGTGCGTGGCGTGTGAGCCAGGAGGACTGGTGGAACATCGACGCGGTCGACGAGTTCAAGTTACGCTTCTCCTACGGCACCGCGGGCGGCCGCCCGAATTTCTTCTCTCAGTACGAGACCTTCGGTGCGAGCGCCGGGGCGATCATTCCCGTCAACCTCGGGAACGTCAACCTCAAGCCCGAGTTCACGATCGAGCGTGAAGCCGGGGTCAACCTCGTGCTGATCGAGAGCCTGGGGATCGACTACACGTACGCTTGGTCGACCACGGACGACCAGCTGCTGCAGGTGCCACAGCCGGCGTTCGTCGGATTCCAGACCAAGTGGGAGAATGCGGGCGAGATCGCGGCGGAGACGCATGAGGTTTCCCTGCGCTACGCAGCAATCGACAATCAAGATGTAGGGCTCCAGTTCCGGGTCAACTGGGATCGGACCCGACAGCGGATCACTCGGCTCGACATCGCTCCCTACACCGTCGGCGGCACGTTCTTCGTCGCCGAGGGCTCACCGTTGGGCGAGATGTGGGGCGACCGCTGGGCCGAGAGCTGCATGGACCTGGCGCCGGTCGGCATTAGCTCGTCCGACTGTGCCGCGAACTTCGAGGTCAACGACGACGGGTTCCTCGTGGCCACGGGCGGAGCGAGCTTCATGGACGGGATCAGCAACGGTCTGTGGGGCTCCACCGTGACCGTCGGCTCCGAGACCTACGACTGGGGCTTCCCGATCATGACGCGCGACTATTCACCCGCATGCGTGCGCCAGAATCCGGGCACCTTCGAGACCGATTGCCCGCTCACGAACTTCCTGCCCTTCGGCAACACCACGCCGGATTGGAGCGCGTCGTTCGCGACCAACGTCCGGTATAAGGGGCTTGCGCTCGCAGCGCTGCTCGAATCGCAGGTCGGCCACTCGCTTTACAACCAGGAGGCCCAGTGGGCGAACCGGAACGAGCGGGAAGGCCGCGTGAACCAGGCGGGCAAGCCGGATGGGCTCAAGAAGCCGGTCCGGTACTACAAGGACCTCTACAACGTCGAAGCCGACAACTCCTACTTCCGTGAGGACGGCGACTGGCTGAAGATCCGAGAGATCTCTCTCGGCTACACGCTGCCGCAATCGCTCATGGAGGACGTGTTCGGGGGAGTGGTCGATCGCGTCTCGCTTAACGCGATCGGGCGCAACCTCTTCACGTTCACTGGCTACAACGGTTACGATCCCGAGGTCGGCGGAACGGGCGGCGATTTCGGATCGGCCTCGCTGACGCGAGTCGACGGCTACGGCTATCCGAACTTCCGGACATTCACCTTCTCCGCGGAGATCGTGTTCTGATCACGCCGACGCCTATGGCCGCCCCCCCGCCGGGGGGGCGGTCGAAGGCGCTGGTTCGGACCGGAGAGCCGGCATTCAAGATACGGAGAGACCATGAGAATCACGCGTAGGAAGCTGAAGCCGCCAGTGTTGGCGCTTTCGATACTGGTCGGCTTCTCGGGCTGCGAACTCGACGTGACGAACCCGAATCGTCCGGATCGAGCGCGCGCGATCGCGACGCCGGATGATGTGGAGACGCTCATCTCGAGTGTGTATCAGACGTATTGGGGAAGCGCCCATTACTACAGTGGCGGCCCCGCGATGGCCTTTGGAACGCTCAGCAATCGGCACTCGGCATCCTGGGGCAACTTCGGGATGAACGACATTGGTCGCGAGCCGCGCGTGGCCTTGCCGAATACACCTTCGTTCACGTATCGAAACGACGTGTTCGAGGACATGTGGGAGAGGAGTTACCGGTCCATCGCAGCCGCCAGCGACGGTCTTCGCGCCATCGCCGACGGTCTGGAGATCGGGACCGGAGGGTCCGATACGCCGCGCGCCGTCGCCTTCGGGCAATTCGGGCAGGCGCTCGCCGCCTGCCAGCTGGCGATGTGGTACGATCAGGCGTTCATCATCGATGAGACCGTGGATCTAGCCGGCGAGCTTGAAACGGTTCCGTACGCTCAGATGATGTCGTACGCCGTGGGCAAGTTCGACGAGGCGATCGCCGTGGCGAGGGGTAACTCGTTCACGCTCGAGGACGGCTGGATCAACGGAAACCCGTTGACCAATAACGAGTTCGCGGACGTGATGACGGCGTACAAGGCGCGCTGCGGGGCCAACGTTGCCCGGACGAACGCCGAGGCACAAAGCCTGTCGGGGTACGGTTGGCCGCAGATCGCGGCCGACGCCGCAGCGGGCTCCGAGCTCGTGGTGCTGGGCGAGGATCCCGGCCCGTGGTGGGATGGGATCAAGACGCTAGGCACCGAGAACTCGACCTGGCACCGGATGCATTACGACTGGGCGGGGATGGCCGATGTCAGCGGCAACTACCAGGCTTGGCTCGCCACCCCACTGCAGACGCGGCAGCCGGTCGATATCTCGACGCCTGATCAGCGTTATCCGGCCGTGCAGGCGGACGGCGAGGTAGGGCTGTACCACCGCTACACCCGGGCGACGCCGTTCCCGCCCGAGCGCGGAACCTATCGCAACTCCTTCTACGGCGACTATCGCTGGGATTCTTACCTTAACAGCTGCTCTTTCTGCTGGTTCGGCGACATGCCGGAGCTCATCGAGCGCGAGTTGCGGCTCTACATGGCCGAGGCCGCGTTCCGAACGGGCGATATCGCCACAGCCGTCTCCATCGTGAACGAGACTCGCGTGGGCAACGGCGGTCTGCCGCCCGTCGTGGACGGCGGGACCGTGCCCGGTGGAGCGAACTGCGTCCCGCGCAAGCGGTATGACGTGATGGGGCGCTGCGGCGACCTTCGCGACGCGCTGATCTTCGAGCATTTCGAGGAGGTCTTCCAGGTATCCGGCGGCCTCGAGTTCTTCCACGGACGGCGGTTCGACATCCTGCCGGTCAACTCGGCGCTACAGTTGCCGATTCCGGCGAAGGACCTGGAAACTCTACAGCGCGACATCTACACGTTCGGTGGAGGAGGGGAGGGGTCGGCCACCGACCCGACCCCACCGCCGTCGATCGTCCCCGGCGATCTCGACTCATCGCTCAAGCGGGCGGCGTACGCTCTGGAGAGGATGCGAGAGAGGGCCGAGGAGCTCAGGGACGCCAAGTACGTCGTGAAGACGCACTGACGTTTCGGACCCTTCACAGTGCGGGCGTCCCTTGGGCGTCCGAGAGTGTCGGCCGCCGGGCGATTGCCC
>JBFJTV010000240.1:0-5057 GCA_041625075.1 Candidatus Polarisedimenticolaceae bacterium
CCCCGATGGAAACGTCGTTCAGTATGAACATCTTACGTCAAAAGATCCACTTTCCGGGCACTCCCGAGCCGGATCGGGTCGTGCGATTCGAGCGCGGTGTGGACTGGGCCTGGATGACCGCTCCCGCGTCGAGTTAGGCCGCTGATCTTCGTGCACCATCCCGAGTTCTACGACGGCCGTCAAGACGAGCTGATCCTGAACGTCACCCGCGAGCGCTGAGGGGAGACCTCCAGGCACTAGACCGGGAGTTGCCAACCAACCAGCCAACTAGTATATTTTGGACGTGAAGACGGTGGGCATCTTCGAGGCCAAGACAAGGCTCTCCGAGCTCTGCGACGAGGTCGCTCGCAGCGGGCAGAGCGTCGTGGTCACCCGGCGCGGCAAGCCCCTCGTGAGGATCGATCCGGTGAAGGCCGAACCTTTCTCCGTCTGGGAGGACCGTGCCGAGTACATCGCCGAACGAGGTCCGATCCGCGAGGACTTCGACGTGCCACCGCGCAGTCGGGAACTTCCTGCCTCCCCCCTGGACGATTGAAGCGTGGCGCTCAGTCACCTCCTGGACACCTCGGTCTACTGCCAGCCCTTGCGGAAGAAGCCCATTCCCACGGTGGTTACTCGCTGGACGGCTCTCGGGGATGCTTCCCTGTGCGTCTCGGTCCTGTGCGAGGCGGAGGTTCTTCAGGGCCTGGGGGCCCGGGACACCGACCGACTCTGGGACCGCTACCGCTGTCTGCTCGAGGGACGGCTCCCCGTCCTGGAAGTCACGCTCGATGTCGCGCGCACATATGCGAAGCTGGCGGGTCCTCTCATTCGTACAGGGAATCCCCGACCCGTCGTGGATCTCGTGATCGCGGCCACGGCAAAGACGTCCGGGTTGATTCTGGCGACGCTGAACTCCCGACACTTCGAAGGGATCGAGGGTCTCGCGGTCGAGGACTGGTCGCACTGAGCCGCTCGGTCTCGAGCTACGGTGACATCACGATACCTCCAATTCGACGCGGATGAAGGGGCGGCGCACGGGGTCGACGCGGAAAACGAGCCCGCACTGGACGGTTTCGGGACTCTTTCCGTAGTTCGATGCGAGGGGAGATGGAGAGACCCATGCGTGTCTGCAGATTCCCGTCCGTCCTGGTCGCGATGATCGTCTGTCTGGCGATCGTCGTTGCCCTTCCGGCCGGCGCCGACGATGTCGGAAGCGAAGGCGCCCTGATCACGCACTACGATCCGGAGACAAAGCACCTGGTCGTGATCGATACGGTTCGACGCCAGCTCGCGGTTTACGACGTCCGCTCCGAAGCCAGGCTTCTCGGCCTTCGCGACCTTGACGGAGACATGAAGTCCGAGCTCTCGGCCTCCTCGAAGAAGGAGCTGCAGGCGGTGGACACTCCCGGCGAGGACCCGCCGGGGTTCGCGCGTCTCGGCGGCTCGATCCGAGTCCGGAGCACCTACTCCACGAAGTTCCAGGGCGAGAGCTGGACGGCGGAGTACTACGTACCTCGCGAGGCGGCCGAGACCCTCATGGAGCTTCGGCGGCAGTTCGACGACTGGAAGGTCCAGAATTCGGAGTTCAAGGCCGAAACCGGTAGCGGGATCCAGAGCGGGAAGTTCTCGGTTCGCAAGGGCACGGAAACCTTCCAGTTTCAGGTGCGCCCCTCGACGACCTACCCGGGATGGGTCTGGATCCGTGTCGGGCTCGAGCGCAACACCGGCTAGAGCTAACCCGCCGGCGCGAACAAAAAGGCGAGGATCGCGGCGGCGATCATTCCCAGAAGCGGCGGCGCCACCACGAAGAGGAGCTTGCGCCCCCCGACCCAACCGGCGAGCACGAGCTTGACCACCATGTTGGCGACAAACGCGACGACGATCGCGAGGACGGCCGCGCGAACGGCGAGTTGGTCCGTGCCGGCGAGGTTCGAGACCGCGAGCGTCACCGCGCGAACGTTGAACGAGCCACCAATCGCGGCGGTCACGAGCACACCGGTGGTTCCGAACCAGCGCTCGGCGGCCGAGGTAGCCACAAGGACGAGGGTCAGAACGGCACCCAAGACCGCCGAGGCGCGAAACGCGACCGGGTTTCCGATCGTGAGCGCCCCCGCTTCCGGCCCCTCTCCGATGAAAAGGGCGGCGGCGGCCGTGCCGAGAAGCCCGATCAACACGGGTGCTCCGATGACGGGAAGCACGGAAGGGACCATGTCGGCGTAGATGACGGCGACGACGACGATCTGGGCCGCGGCCGATGCGACGTTCGCAAGGACGATTCCCGTCGCCGCGGCCCCGGTCAGCCCCTTGCCCTCGCGGCTTCTGTGGGCGAGGGCGAGTGTCGCCGCCGTCGAAGAGACCAGACCCGCGGCCAGGCCCGCCAGCGCAAGACCGCGTTTCGGGCCCAGGACCCGCACACCCGCGTATCCGGCGAAGCTGATCCCGGCGATCAAGACGAACATCAGCCACAACCGCGCGGGGTTGAAGAGCGCCCAGGGATCCACGTAGCGGTCGGGGAGTAGCGGAAGCACGACGAAGGCGATCACCAGGAACGTGAGACCGGCCGAGACTTCCTTTTGTTTGAGACCGGCCTTCGCGAACTGGTGGATCCTCGGTTTGAGCGCGAGGACCACGATCATGATCACGGCGAGCATGATCGACAACGCCGCATCGAGCCGCGCGAGGTAGCCGAGCACGAAGGTCGCCATGGCGGCGACCTCGGTGGTGACGCCCACGCCCGAGCCCTCGGGCCCGAGACGGGTCCGGAAGTAGCCCGCCAGGATGATGGCACCCGAAAAGACGGCCAGGACGACGGCGATCGACGTCTGCTCGACGTGCGCCGCGACGGCCCCCAGAAGCGCGAGGAGGGTGAACGTCCGGGACCCCAGGGGATCGTGCGCGGGCGAGTCGGCCTGCGCGCGCTCGCGCTCGATCCCGATCAGGAGACCGAGGGCGAGTGCGAGAAGAAAGGGCCGGGCGGTTTCAAACATGGCTTCATCGTCGTTCTTGGAACCCACCGGGTCAAGAAAGAGGACGGAAAAATAAATCTGTCCCTTTTTCTTCGTTACACTAGGCATATCTTGGAAGTCCAGGCCCATCCGGACCCCTTCGTTCTCGAGAACGCTTTGCTGGCGCGGATTTCGACCGCCCAGAGCGACGATCCCTTGACCCCGGTCCTCGTCGTCGTCCCCAGCGGACGTCTGGCCAAGCACGTCGAGCGCCGGATCGCCGAGCGTCACGGCGCACGGCTCAACGTCCACGTCCTGCACTACCACGCCCTGATCTCACGAATCCTCGCGGCCGACGCGGCGGGTCCGCGCCGGACGATGTCGCGGCGGCTTCGCGAGGCGATGCTCGAAGCGGTTCTCGACGAGCACTCCGACGAGCTGTGGTCGCGGTTCGTACGGCGACGTCCCGGTGCCCTCGATGGCTTGATGGAGGCCGTCAAGGATCTCCGTGAGGCCGGACTGACCGCCGACCAGGTCAGCGCGACGCTGCGCGACGGCGAGCGCGAGCTCTCGCTCGGACGGATCTACTCCGCTTACGTCGAGACACTCGAACGTGTGCTCGAAGAGCACGGGCTCGCGGATGACACGCTGCGAGCACGCGAAGCTGCCGGCTGCGCGGAGCGATTTGCTTCCGGGTTCCGGGCGGTGATCCATCACGGCGCCTACGAGCTGATCGGACGCAACCTCGACGTGCTGCGCGCGCTCGATCGAGGCACGACCGTGACCTTTTTGCTCCCCGCCGCGCCCGGTGCGCCCGCCGGCGTCTACGCGGAGCGTTTTGCCAAGCGTTTTCTGCTCGAGCCGGGGAGCGATCTCGGACGGGTTGGAGAGACCGCCGGCGGGCTCATGGGCTCGCGGCTCGCGGCGCTCTACGACGAGAGCGCGGAGCCCGAGCCGGTCGAGGGGGATCGCGTCGTCTTTCGAAACGCGCAGGGTGACCGCGCCGAGATCGCCATCGCGACACGGCGCGCGCTCGGTGCCGTGGCCGCGGACAACCCGCCGTGGGAGAACGCGATCGTCGCGCGCAGTCTGAGCCCGTTCGCCGCGTCCATCCAGGCCGTTGCCCAGGAGACCGATGCTTCGTGGTCGACCTCCGCGCGCGTACCGTTGCGCCGGCATCCGGCCGTTCACGATCTGCTCGTGACCTTCCGCGTTGTCGTCGACGACTTCCCGAGGGCAGGAAGCGTCGAGGTGCTGCGATCGCCGAGGATCCGGTGGGATGCCCTCGGGGTCGCACCACCCCTCGGCGATCTCGCGGAGTCTTGGAGCCGGAAAGCCAAGGTCGTGGGCGGCCTCGACGCATGGCTCGACGACCTCCCAAGCTGGGCGGCCGAGCCGGAATGGCGATCAACCGATACCGACGACGAAGACGAACGCGCGCGACAGGAAAAGCGGCGCCGGGAGAAAAGAAGACAGGCCGAGAGATTCGGTCGGGCCCTGAAGGCGCTCAACGACCGCATCGACCCGGACACGGCGCGCTCCTGGCGCGCACACGCCGAACGGGTCGTGAAGTTCGTCGCCGAGGTCCTCCCCGGCGAGGACTTCGACACGACCGACGCCGCCATGCGCGAGCTCGAGAGCATTCTCGATGACATGGCCGAGCTCGACGTCCTCCGCGCCGGTGACGGCGACGTTCGGTTCGCCGAGATGGCCCGATGGCTCGAGCGCACGATCGACCGCAGCGAGATCGATCTCGAAGAACGGGACGAGGGTGGCGTTCGGATCCTGGATTTCATGCAGGCTCGGGGCCTCACCTTCTCGCGCCTTTGGATCGTCGGGATGAACGAGCGACTCTTTCCTCGTGTGAGTCGTGAGGACCCGTTTCTGCCGGATGCCGCGCGCCGGCGGTTGATCGAGGCTGCGGGTCGTCCACTGCCGCTCACGGCGGAGGCCGACGAGCAGGAGCATCTTCTGTTGTCGTTGATGCTGGGTTCGGCGCGCGATCATCTCGAGGTGTCGTGGCAACGCGCCGACGATACCGGCAAGTCCAGGACGCCGTCGCTCGCGTTGCGCGAGGTCGCGCGTCTCGTGCGCGGCGCGCCCGAGCTCGGCGAGCTCGTCGAGCGCGCC
>JBFJTV010000241.1:0-5055 GCA_041625075.1 Candidatus Polarisedimenticolaceae bacterium
CTCCGTCATCGACAGCACCCATACGGTCATCGCGACGCTGCGGGTGGGGGCCAAGCCGTTGCCCGGTTGCAACCCGCTCGATGGGCAGGTCTACGTCGCCAACGTCGGTGACGACACGGTCTCGCTGATCGACGGCAACGACCTTCGCGTGACCGGCACCGTGGAGGTGCCCACGGGCTCGTTCTGTGTCAGCCGTTTCAACGGACGGGCCTACGTTCCCAGCGGCATGCGCGGAGAGGTCGCGGTGATCGACGGTGTCTTCGGTGTCGTCGACAAGATCTCGCTCGACGGCTGGCCCCACCTCGCGGCGGTCGATCCGATCGGCGAGAGGGTCTTCATTCCACGGTACCGGGGTCACTCCGTCACGGTCATCGATGAGGGCAGCGGTTTGATCCTCGCCGACATTCCGGTCGGAGGCCCGGCGGGAGCCGTGGGTGTGAATCCCCTGACCGGGAAAGCCGCGGTCAGCGTGTCGCAGAACGTCGCCATCCTCGATCGCTGGACCAACATGATCCTGACGACGACCCACGTCGGCCGTTTTCCCGGAAAGCCCGTTTACAACCTGATCACAAACCGCATCTACGTGTCGAACCGTCTCGACGGCAATGTGGTCGTCCTCGACGGGGTCTCGGGCCGAAGGCTCGCGACGATCGCCGTGGGCGAGCGGCCCTCGACTCCCGCCGTCAACCATCTGACCAATCGCATCTACGTCGTCAACGCTGAAGACAGCACGCTCTCGGTCATCGACGGGTTGCTGAACCAGGTCGTGTCGACGCTGGCGGTCGGCGACCGCTCCGGGGATCCTGCGATCGATCCGTTTCTCCAGCGCCTGTACATTTCGTCCGCTGGGGAGAACCGGGTCGCGGTCGTCGAGGACCGGGCCTCGCCGCTTCGGACCACCGAGACGCTGACCGCCGCCATCCAGGGGTTGATGATCGATGCGACCACGACTTTGCCGGGCTACGACGCTGCATCCCATCTCGACAGGGCCATCGCTTTTCTCCTCGACCGCGAGACGGGAAACGACGCCGAGTCGGTCACTTGCCTGTTGGATTTCATCGACGCGGTGGAGGATGAGAGATCCGTGGCCGGAGACCACCGGGACCGGCTGACCAGGGAAGCGCAGCGAATCGTGATAATGTTCCTCGGAAGCTGAAACCGGGCGGGGTCATATCGAGATCAAAGGGGGGAGCGCATGCCTCTTCATCGCTCGACGTCCGACAGCATCATCGCCGGGGTTTGCGGCGGGCTGGCCGAATGGCTGGGGTGGAGTTCCACCATGGTCCGCTTCCTGTACGTGGTGCTATCGCTGATCTCCGCAGCCTTTCCGGGAATTCTCGTCTACATCATCCTGTGGATCGTCATGCCGAAAAAGGACTGAGCGGACGCCCCGCGGCACAATCAGGTACACTAGTCGTCACCATATAGCAACGTCACGGTCGCTTCACTCCAGCGGGGCGGCAGCGTGCGCAACGAAAGCGGGGGAGTAGGGAGAGCCCATGGCCGGCAAGAATTTCGTGGTCGGTGCCGAGGTTGAGGCCTATTGCACCAAATGCAAGCTCGATCGATCGCATGCCATCGAGGCCCTCAAGGTCGACGGCAACATTAACAAGGTGATCTGCAAAACCTGTGACGGCAGCCATCTGTTCCGTCGCCCCAAGGGGGACGGTACAAAGCCGAAAAAGAAGAAGGCCTCGACGCGTAAGAAGAAGGGCGCGGTGATCCTGACCGCCGCCGAGGTCGCGCAGGCCAAGCCTTATGCGATGACCGGTTCGTTCTCGACCGGCGACTTCATCAAGCACTCGGCGTTCGGCCCCGGGAAGGTCCTCGAGCTTCGAGCAGGGAAGATGGAAGTCGGGTTCGAGGACGGCCCCAAGCTGCTCGTCTGTCGCACCGACTAGTACTTTCCGGGGTCTTCAGCGAAGTCGCTCGCGAGCCGCATTCCTACCGGCGGAAGTCAGTACTTGCCGACCGCCTTCACGATCCAGCGGTGGATCGCGTGGTAGTTGAAGCCGTGGTTCAGGTACATGACCGCGCAGCTACCGGTGCGGACGTTCATGCCCTTCTCATGAGCCAGGGCGACAGCCTCGGGGGTCTCGCGCTGCATGTGGATCCAGACGTCGCGGATGCCCGCATTGGCGGCCTGGGCGACCCAGTCGCGGGTCTCTTCCTTCGGCACCTCGAGAACGACGGCTTCCACCTTTTCCGGCAGGGCATCAAGAGTCGCGAACGCGCGATCGCCCTCGACCTCTTCGGTGGAAGGATCGACGGGGTAGACCACCTTCCCGAGCGTCTTGAGACCCCGGTAGGTGAGCAGGGGGAAGTTCTTCCGCGCGGCGTTCCCCACCACCGCGAAGGAGCGGAGCTCCCAGAACCTCTCATAGTCCGAAGCCACGGTGCACCTCCTTGAGTCCTTCGAGAACCCTACCACCACGGCGAGCGGACAAAGGGGACCCGAATGATCCGAGCGACCTGTGTATAGTCGTCGCAACCTTTGCAGACGGGCGCTGACGGGGGCGGGGCGATGCGACGCAAGATCCTGATAGCGGTGGGGGCTCTTGTCGGCGTCGTCGTCGTGCTGCTCGTCGGGCTGCTGCTGTACGTCAAGTTCGGCGACCTGAACCGCCACCGCGAAACCGTGGCGCGCATGATCGGCGACGCGATCGGGCGCGAGATCGAGATCGGAGGTCGCCTCGAGCCCAAGATCGGCTTCACCACGGTCATCGTGGCCCACGACGTCTCGGTCGCGAACCCCGAGTGGGCCGTCGAGCCGGCGATGGTCCATGCCGATCGTCTCTCGCTGACGGCAAATCTGCTGTCGCTGTTCTCGGACACGATACGTATCCACGACATCGAGATCACGGGCGCCCGGGTCGCGCTGGAGGTCGACGCCGACGGTCGGGCAAGCTGGGACTTCGAGGGAAGCGACTCGGGTGACGACGCCGGCGAGCCGTTGCTGCTCGAGATCGCCCATGCGCGTGTCGACGGTCTCGTCTTCAGCTACCGTGACGACGGCAACGGTGATCCGATCGAGATCGATCTGGACCACGCGGAGATCTGGACCGACGAGACCGGGATGCTCGTCATCGATCTCGACGGCCGTATCCGTGAGGCCGCCCTGCAACTCAACGGCAGGATCAGCTCTCTCAACGATCTGATCGCCGCGGGGTTCGTCGAGCACGATCTTACGGGCTCCCTCGGCGAGATCGAGATCGCAACGCGCGGATCGATCGAGAATCTGGCGGAGCTCACCGGCGTCGACCTGACGCTCGATGCCTCGGGGCCGAGTCTCGATGCGACCGGTACGCTGGCCGGCGTCGAGGGGCTTCCGGACGAGCCGTTCAACGTGTCGGGCCGGGTGCTGTGGTCGGGCTTTCCTTGTAGCTTCGAGAACGCCGAGGTCCGTGTCGGGGACAACACACTTTCACTCGACGGCGTCCTCGGCGAGCCTCCGACCTTGCTCGGTACCGACTTTTCCTTCGACGCGGCCGGCCCCGATGTTTCTGCACTTGCGGCGCTGGCCGGTGTCGATCTTCCCGCCGAGAGCTTCGACGTCAGCGGCCGGCTGGTCCGACGGGAGAAGGGGATCGGTGTCGAGGACGTCAACGCACGGCTCGGTCAAACCGAGGTTCGCGTGGCCGGTTTCGTCGGCGATCCTCCCGCCTACGATGGTACCGATCTCGAGCTCCGCGCCGAGACACCCGATCTGTCCGTCTTCCGTGACCTCGCCGGGTTTGATCTGCCCCGGCAGTCGTTCGAGATCCAGGGCCGCCTGGGTCATTCCGGCCCTGCCATCTCTCTCGAGAGCGTTCGCGCCAGGCTCGGCAAGAACCGGATGAGCGTGGACGGAACGCTCGACCTCGGGTCCGGGTTCGCGGGGACCGACGTGCAGGTGGCCGCGAACGGTCCCAGTCTTGCCGCCGTCGCCGCTCTGGCCGCGATCGACGGCGTCCCGTCGGAACCGTTCGATGTGACGGGCGGGGTTCGAGTGCGCAGGAAAGGGTACGAGCTGCGCGAGGTGAAGGCCCGCCTCGGGGACATTGCCTTGAACGCCCACGGAAGAGTCGGCCCGCTTCCGGAGATCGCGGGAACCGATCTCGACATTCGCGTCGAGGGTCCCGATCTTTCCTACATCGGCGCGCTTGCGAGCGTCCCCGATCTTCCCGCCGTGCCCTTCAGCGTGGTCGGTGGGGCCGCCGTGCTGGAAACGGGTTACGAGCTCCGAGGCGTCGACGCGACGATCGGAGATCTTGCGGTCAAGGCCAACGGTCGCCTCGGCCCACCTCCCGGGCTCGAAGGCACGTCGCTCACGGCCGAGGCCCGTCTCCCGAAGCTGTCGGCCATTGGGCCCTATATCGATCGCGTTTTGCCGGACGAGCCCTTCGCGGCGCGGGGTTCCGTCATGATCGAGCAGGAGACCTATCGACTCGACGACGTCACGATCGAGCTCGGGAAACACCGCCTCGGTGCACGCGGGGTTCTGGTTCCGAGCGACGATCTCGTCGGCTCCGATCTGGAGCTGGAGATCGCGATCCCCGACCTCTCGGAGCTCGCCCGGTTCGTCTCTGAGGCGGGTCTGAGCGACACGCTCGACGTGCCCGCGGAGCGCGCCAGCTTCTCGGGACGCGTGAGCGTTCACGAGGGCGGCTACCGCCTGCATGACGTCGAGGTCGGGATCCGCACGGGCGTCGCAAACCTCGACGGCATCGTCGGCCTTCCGCCCGACTTCATCGGCAGCGATCTCACCGTCGAGGCGCGAGGTCCTGACGGCGCACTGCTCGGCGCGTTCACCGATTTCGAGGTTCCACCGATGCCGCTCGCCGTTGGTGGCCGCGTCGAGAGACTCGAGAATGGCGTTCGCTTTCACGATGTAGCCTTGCGCTACGGTGAATCCCGAGTCGAGGTTCACGGAACTCTCGGCGAGCTCCCGAAACTGATCGGAACCGACCTCGACCTGCACGCCGAGGGCCCGAGTCTGGAGTTTCTCGGAAACCTCGCGGGCAAGCCGGACCTACCCGATCTGTCATTCGAGGTGTCCGGACGCTTCGAGGGGAC
>JBFJTV010000242.1:0-5022 GCA_041625075.1 Candidatus Polarisedimenticolaceae bacterium
ACCAATTCCGCCACTTCGGCCGAAGTGCAGCGATTAAACTAGCAACCCTCCGAAAAGGGGTCAAGGAGGCTCGCTGGTCTCGCAACGATGGCGAAAAAGGCAACGACAACCGAAAGAAGCGCCGAGGAAACCGCGGTTCTCGACCTCCTGCGCCGGCCGGACTATCGCCCCCTGATGGTGCGCGAGGTGCTGCGTGTGCTCGAGGTATCCGACCAGGAACGCAAGGCCTTCCGGCACGCGGTCCGCGAGCTGATTCGTGACGGTCTGGTCGTCCGGGGACGTGGCAACCGCCTCGTGCTCTCGGGACGTCGCAAGCCGATCGCCCGGAAGAAGCGCAGGGACCGCATCGTGTTCGGCGTCTTTCGTAGGCGCGGGCGGAGCGCGACGGTCGAGCCGTTCGATCCGGCGTTGCGCGATCCGCTCGTGGTGGCCAGGGGGGGCGGAGGCGACGCGCGCGACGGGGATGCCGTCGGCGTCGAGCTCGATCGTCCCCGCGGGCCGCGAGCCCCTGAGGCGCGGGTCGTCGAGGTGCTCGGCGCCCTCGGCGCGCCGGGTGTCGATACCCGGGTCGTCGCCAGGCGGCACGACCTCCCGCTCGAGATGCCGGAAGCCGTCGTCGCGGAGGCGGGACGGCTCGACGCGAGGATTCCGACCACCGAACGAAGCCGCCGCGAGCGTTTCGACGATCCGGCACCGGTCACGATCGACGGCGAGACGGCGAAGGACTTCGACGACGCCGTCGCCGTGGAGGAGATCGAGGGCGGTGGCTATCGGCTGTACGTCCACATCGCCGACGTCAGCCACTACGTCCGCCCGGGAAGCGGGCTCGATCGCGAGGCGGAGTCTCGCGGCACCAGCGTCTACTTTCCCTCGACGGTCCTGCCGATGCTTCCGGAGCGGTTGTCGAACGATTTGTGCTCGCTTCGACCCGGCGAGGACCGTCTGGTGCAATCGGCGGTGATCGACTTCGACGACGCGGCTCACGTCCGCAAGGTTCGTTTCGCCGATGGCGTGATCCGCTCGGAGGCGCGTCTGACGTACACGCAGGTCGCGGCGGTTCTCGAAGGAAAGAAACGCGGTCATGGGATTCACGGCGATCTGGTCGGCATGCTCCGGGTGGCCGACCGTCTTCGAGCCGCGCTCGAAAAGCGCCGGAGCAACCGTGGGAGCATCGACTTCGATCTCCCGGAGCCGCAGATCCTCATGGATGTCGAGGGCATGGTGACCGGCGTGGTGGTCGAGCCGCGCAACCTCGCCCACCGTCTGATCGAGGAGTTCATGCTGGCAGCCAACGAGGCCGTCGCGGGTTTCCTCAACGACAAGAACGCCCCTTGTCTCTACCGCGTGCACGAGAGCCCGGATCCCGCAAAGGTTCAGCTTCTGGCCGACTTCGTCCGAGGATTCAAGCTGGAGCTGCACGGTCGCGCCGACCGCATGACCTCGAAGAAGCTCCGCAACCTGCTCGCGCGCGCCGAGGGTCGCCCCGAGTACGAGATCATCGCGCAGGTCGTGCTGCGGACGATGAAGCAGGCGAGCTACGCGACCAACAACATCGGGCACTTTTCTCTCGCCGCGCCGGTCTACTGCCACTTCACTTCACCGATCCGGCGGTATCCCGATCTCGTCGTGCACCGCTCACTTCGGGCGTGCCGGGCCGGTGACGGCGGCAAGCTCCGTCGCCTCGCGACCGGGCTCGACCGCGTCGCCGAATCGAGCTCGCTGCTCGAGCGCAACGCGGAGGCGGCCGAGCGTGAGCTGCTCGACCGCAAGAAGATCGTCTTCATGAAGGACCGGGTGGGCGAGGTGTTCGACGGCATCGTGACGTCGGTCGCGCGGTTCGGGTTGTTCGTTCGTTTGACCGAGACGCTGGTCGAGGGTCTGGTGCGTGTGGAGTCCCTGGGGGACGAGTGGTTCGAGTGGATCGAGTCGCGCCAGGAGCTTCTGGGATCGCGCACGACAAAGTCGTATCGGCTGGGAGATCGTCTTCGCGTCCGGGTCACGAAGGTCGACACGGTGCTGCGAAGGATGGACCTGGAGCTCGAGCGGCCATGAAGGAAGCCCCGTGGTACAAACTTCTCGATCACACGGGTGACATCGCCATCCTGGTGCGGGCGCCCAGTCTGGAGCAGCTCTACTCCGCCGCCACGCGCGCGCTGTTCGACGTCATCGGCGATGTCGTTCGGGTCGAGCCGCGCCAGGCGGTCCCCGTCAAGGTCACGGGCGCGGTCGATCGCGAGGATTTGCTGGTCCGGTTTCTTGGGGAGCTGTTGTTTCTCCACGACGCCCGAGACTGGCTCTTTCGCGAGGCGAAGATCCTCACGCTCACCGACGACACGGTCGAGGCCGAGGCCCTCGGTGAGCCCTTTGACGCCGAGCGCCACGTGATCGAGCGCCAGGTCAAGGCGGTGACCTACCACCATTTACTGCTCAGCGAGGACCGCGACGGGTGGTCGGCGCGGCTGGTCCTCGATCTCTAGCGACGCGCCTCCCGACAGGTGCTAACGTACCAATGTGAACGCCATCCCCAAAGCCGAGAGGATCGATCACTACCGCTGGCGAATCCCGCGGACCGGACCGATGCGCGTCGACGGCATCGTCTACGCGAACGACCGTCTGATGGAGGATCTCCAGGAGGACCCGACCTTGCAGCAGGTCGCGAACGTGGCCTGTCTTCCCGGGATCCAGGTCGCCTCACTCGCCATGCCTGATGCTCACTGGGGCTACGGCTTTCCGATCGGGGGTGTCGCGGCCTTCGATCTCGACGACGGCGTGGTCTCCCCGGGAGGGGTGGGCTATGACATCAACTGCGGTGTGAGGATGCTGCGGTCTCATCTCGAGCGCGGGGATCTCGACCACCGGATGAAGGAGCTGGTCGACGAGCTCTTCAAGGTCATCCCCACGGGGGTCGGTGCGCACCGCAAGGACGAGGTCGTCGAGCGTCGCGACATGGAAGCGCTGCTCCGCAGGGGCGCCGCCTTCATGGTTGATCGTGGATATGGTTACGCTTCGGACCTCGACGCCATCGAGGCGGGTGGAGTCCTCGACGGGGCAGATCCGAAGGCCGTGTCGCCGCGCGCGCTCGAGCGCGGACGGGCCCAGGTCGGAACGGTCGGGAGCGGCAACCATTTCGTCGAGGTCGGCTATGTCGCCGAGGTGTTTGACGTCGAAGCGGCGGAGGTGTTCGGGCTCCGCGAGAACACCGTGACCGTGCTGATCCATTCCGGCTCGCGTGGTCTCGGCTACCAGGTGTGCGACGACGCGGTCAAGAAAATGGTCCAGGTCGCCGCGAAGTACCGCATCTCGCTCCCGGATCGGCAGCTGTGCTGCGCGCCGCTTGGCTCTCCGGAGGCCGATGAATACCTCGGCGCGATGAACTGCGCCGCCAACTACGCCTTCGCCAACCGGCAGCGGATGGCGCATGGCGTCCGCGAGGCCTTCGAGAAGGTCTTCGGGATGTCGCCGCGCGAGCACGGCCTGCACACCGTCTACGACGTGTGCCACAACATCGCGAAGCTCGAGACCCACACCGTGGAGGGTCGCGAAAAGCGCGTGTGTGTTCACCGCAAGGGAGCCACGCGAGCCTTTCCGCCCGGTCACCCCGAACTTCCGGAACGCTACCGCAAGATCGGGCAGCCGGTGCTGATCCCGGGCGACATGGGGCGGTACTCGTACGTCCTCGTCGGGGCCGCCGGCTCGATGAGCGGGAGCTTCGGGAGCTCGTGCCACGGGGCGGGGCGCGTGATGAGCCGGAAGGCGGCCAAGCGCGCCGCCCGCGGCCGTCCGTTGGTCCGCGAGCTCGAAGATCGCGGGGTGTCGATCCGGTCCGCCGGGATGGCCACCGTGGCCGAAGAGATGCCCGAAGCGTACAAGGACGTCGCCGACGTCGTCGCGGTCGTGGATGGCGCCGGGTTGTCGAGAAAAGTCGCCAAACTGGTTCCGGTCGGCGTGATCAAAGGATAGGAAACGTCCAGTTTCGTTCTGCTCGCCGCGGCCCGGGGTGTTACGATTGAATCCACGGGAGGAAGCCTCATGCGCGCTGCCGACATCATGAGCCGAGACGTCATTTGCGTTCCGGAGGACATGGACGTTCGCGACCTGACGAAGCTCTTTCTCGAAAAGAGCATCACCGGCGCGCCGGTCGTCGACGGCAACGGAGACCTCCAGGGCGTCATCTCGCAGACCGATCTGATGTACTACAGCCTGACGCGGGACGACGAGCTCAAGATGCAGTCCGATTTCTACCAGTCCGTGCGGGTCGAGGGTCGCCACCTCCCGCAGGGTTTCCAGATCGAGGACGTCAACACGAGCCGTGTCGGTGACGTCATGACACCGGTGGTGTACTCGGTGACCGAGAACGCGACCGTCGAGTTCGTCTCGAAGATGATGATGCGCAATCACATCCACCGCGTGATCGTGAGAAACGGCCGCAAGGTCACCGGGATCATCTCGGCGCTGGACCTCCTCCAGGTCGTCGAGATCCCCAGCAACTCCTCCAGGCGTCCCCGCCGGAAAAACGCCAGATCCGCCGCAAGAGCCTGAACCGCCTCACTTTTTTTCCGTCCCTGTAAAGGATGTGTAATTCCTGGCCCGTCCGGGTGGCCGGTCTCCGACCGCCGGTCGTAGAATCCGTGGGGTGGCATTCGGAGAGCGACAGATGTCAAACGACTCGAAGAACTCGGGCAATTCCGGTCCCGACCGCGTCATCGCCCAGGCCATCGCCGTCGTGGCGATCGGTGTGGTGCTCGGTCTCGGATACAACGCGGCCGGACTCATGAGCGACCCGGTCTTCGGGCTTCCGTGGATCAGCGAGCGACGCGAAGCGCTCGAGCTCGGGGAACTGGCCGAGGCCGCCGACGGCGGGCTTCCGGCCATCGCCGAGTCCGCCGAGCCGGTCGCGATCGCGCTCGACGACCTCATGGCGCTGGGCGGCGCCGGTGCCGCACTGATCGTCGACGCGCGCGACTTGGAATCGTACGCCGAGGGGCACATTCACGGCGCGGTGAACGTCTCGGCCGAACAGGC
>JBFJTV010000243.1:0-5016 GCA_041625075.1 Candidatus Polarisedimenticolaceae bacterium
CACCCTGGGCCCGCTGACCACCGACATCGCGCCCGGATACGACCACATCACCAGCGCCATCGGCGCTGCCCAGATCGGCTGGTACGGCACGGCGATGCTCTGCTACGTGACGCCCAAGGAGCACCTCGGGCTTCCCGACAAGAACGACGTCAAGCAGGGTCTGATCGCCTACAAGATCGCCGCTCACGCGGCCGATCTCGCCAAGGGTCATCCGGCCGCGCAGGAATGGGACGACGCGCTCTCGAAGGCGCGGTTCGATTTCCGCTGGGAGGATCAATTCAACCTCTCGCTCGATCCCGAGACCGCGAGGAGCTTCCACGACGAGACGTTGCCCGCCGAGGGCGCCAAGGTCGCACACTTCTGCTCGATGTGCGGTCCAAAGTTCTGCTCGATGGAGATCACCCAGCAGATTCGTGACTACGCGCGCGAGACGGGGCTCGACGAGGAGACGGCGGCCCGCAAGGGCATGGCCGACAAGTCACGGGAGTTCAAAGACCGGGGATCCGAGCTCTACGTGAAACCCTGAGCGAGCGCCCGAAGGGCGCGAGTCGAAGGCGGGGGGGGGCTAGTCCCAGACCGACGCGATCGTCCGCTTGAGACGCGGCGTCGCCAGCTGAAAGTTCCGACCCACGGGGTAGGGGTCCGGAAACCACTTCCACAGAAAGACGCCCACGACCACCGGTTCCGATTCCACCGCCTGCAGCGCGGCGCGAAGAAGTGTCGCCTGGAGCTCCTCAGCCTCCGGCCCGTCCACCCGATACTCCCACGGCCGCTCGGCGGCCTCGTGCGAGCGGTTGTAACCCAGCTCGGTAAAGACCACGCGACGGTTCTGCTCCTCCGCGTAGGCGCGGAGCTCGGCCATTTTCGATCGCCAGCCGCGCTCGATATCGGAGCGCTCGGGTGACGGCGCGTCGCTGACGGGGAAGTACGCCTGGATCCCGATCACGTCGAGCGCGTCCCAGAAGCTCACCCGGCGGTAGTCGGGCCAGTTGGCCGCATAGGTCAGCGGCGCATCGGTCGCTTCGCGCACACCGGCGATCACGCGTCGCCAGCGTTCCTCATGCCCGAGCGTGCGATCGAGCTCGGTGCCGACGACGAAACCGTCGGCCTCGTGACAGGCGACCGCGAGCTTGACGATCCAGCGTTCGTAATCCCGCCAGAAGCGGTCCCACTCTTCGGGCGAGTCGAACTCGATCTCGCCGCGCCACGCAAACGGCGACCCCCAGTAGGCCAGGTGCGGCTTGATCAGGATCTTGAGTCCCTGGCGGTGCGCCTCGCGGATCGGGTGGATCAGATGGGCCGGCGGGTCGGCAGGATCGAAGTCGCGAAAGCGGACCGAACCGTCGTCCCGGATGACCGCGTAGGGGTGGGTCGCCACCCACCCGGCGCCGACCTCCCGAATCGATTGGATCGTCGAGCCCATGACGTCCCAGCCCCACTCGCGGCCGTCGGTGTGGGTCGAGATGACGACGCCACGGACGATTTCGTCGTCATCGCCCGCGGCGAGGCAGGGGAGTACCAACAGGGCAACGATCACGATCGCGGCGACTCGTTGCCGGCGCGGCTCCTGGAGAGGTTCACGGTGCATGACGGACATTATGCTACGAGTGTGCCCGAGAGGCGAAAGGGATGGCCCGGAAAAACAAAGGGCGCGGGTCGATCCCGCGCCCTTTCCCGAGGAACGGATAGAGGGGTTGTCCGCACCTCTCGACCGGTGTAGCTTCAGAGGGTCCAGTTCAGCGTGAAACCCAGAAGAGACGCGATAAAGACACCGCCCAGCGTGAAGGCGATGATGATCGTGTTACGGTGCGACCTCTGCCACCGCATCAAGTCTTTCTCGTATTCGGTAATGAAAGGTGGTCGCGTCGTGCGCATCTGGCGGTAATCGCGCTCGGCGGGAACTTCCCAGATTCTCATGATCCGACCCTCCAGGTTGACTTCCAAAGATCCCCTCCAAGCTCGCCCACTAGATACGTCCAGCACCGCTCCGAATCCAGTCGGCGGCATTTAAGAGACGTTGTTTTGATGGTTAACTAACGAGACCTGACGGGGTTTTCCGTCGCTTCGCACGCCCGATTACGAGATTGTTCGGACCTCGGAGCTCGCGACAGCACAAACGCGCGGCTATGCTATGGTTCGTTTTTTCCGAGGTCCCCATGCGCGCGCGGGTCGGTACGAGCGGGTACTCGTACAAGGAGTGGAAGGGGCACTTCTACCCCGAGAAAATCAAGCCCGCGGAGATGCTCGCTTACTACGCGACCCGCCTCGAGACCGTCGAGATCAACAACACCTTCTACCGCATGCCCCGGAAAGAGATGCTGGCGACGTGGGCCGGGCAGGTGCCCGAAAACTTCTCGTTCGTGCTCAAGGCCTCGCGCCGCATCACGCATCAACAGCGTTTGAAGGACTCGCAAGAGAGCCTATCGTATCTGCTCGACGCGGCGTCGGTCCTGGAAGGCAGGCTCGGACCGATCCTTTTTCAGATGCCGCCGTACTTCAAGAAAGACGTCGCGGTGCTGCGTGACTTCCTCGAGCTCCTGCCCGAGGGCCGGCGCGGGGCCTTCGAGTTCCGCAACGCGTCGTGGTTCGATGACGAGGTCTACGACGTCCTGCGCGCGGGTGGTGGCGCGCTCGTCGTGGCCGATAGCGGCAAGGACGAGGAACCGAAAAAGGTGGCCACCGCGGGTTTCGGCTACCTCAGGCTCCGGCGAGAGGACTACGACGACGATGCGTTGAACAGCTGGGCCTCGTGGATCCGGGAACAGCCCTGGGAGGCTGTTTGGGTCTTCTTCAAACACGAGGACGAGGGCGCGGGTCCCAGACTCGCGGCCCGGCTTGACGCGATCCTCGGAAGCGCGGAGTAGAATCCCGCCGATGCCAGGGAGCCTCTCTCCGGACAGACGTTGGCTCGTGGCGACCGTCGTCGTGGTCGCCCTGCTGGCCGCAGGTGTCGGCACCTACCTCGCGAACAGCGCGTGGACCGAAGCGGAGGCTTGCTGGCAGGGGGACTCCGGACGCCACTTCTACGAAGGCCAGCGCATCGGGCTGGCGCTGCGGAACCTCGAAGTCGGACTCGCGCTACAGCTCCTCGAGGCACGCGATCTGTGGCCCCCGCTTCAGGTCGCCGTTTACGGAGCCATCGTCGCGATCTTCGGCCCGGACTACCGCGGCGCCGTTCTGTCCTCCGTACTCGGCTGGATCCTCGGGGCGGCATTCGTCGCCGGTGTCGCCTTCAACCTCTGGCGTGCGAGTCGCCGCCGCCTCTCCGACACGGTCCGGGACCGAACCGTCGGTACGGCAACGGGGATCCTCGCCGCGGCGTGGTTCGCGTCGACGCCTCTGATGCTGGACAGCGCGTTCCTGACGATGCAGGAGGCGGTCGCGACGATGCTACTCGCCCTGGCCCTGCTCTTCTGGATCGACTTGACGCGCTTTCGGGAGCTTGGCGATTCCCCGGGCGAGACCCGTGCCGCCTGGCGGGTCGCGACGGTCACCACCGCCCTCGCGTTGTGGCGCTACGCCATGTGGATGGAGTGGTTGATCGCCTGGCTGATCGTCGAGATGGTCAGCGTGTCACGACAGCAGTGGAGCGGTTTCTTCGGCGAGATCCGGCACCGGCTCCGGTGGCGGCCGACCGACGGCGGGCCGTCTTTCTGGCATCAGCCGCTTCTCGTCTTCGCAACGGCGTTGTTCTTGATCTGGTTCGTCAACATCGCCTTTCATCCTTTCGGTGAGAGCGTGGTTATTCGGGGCAGAACCATCAGCATCCGAACCGGGGGGAACCTGCTCCACGCGGCACTGTTGGTGGGCATTGCCGGCACGGCCGGGCTCTGGCTGCGGCACCGAGGTTGGTTCCGGGATGCCTCCTCCAGTCTGCCCGTCGTCTGGCGGGCGCTTCTGGGGGCGCACGTGATCCCCATGACCGTCTGGTTCGTCCTTCCTCATCGCCTGCGCCTGTTCGTCAACACGTTCTTCTTTCGGCCGGAGGGCCACAAGAACGTCTATGACCCGCTCGCGCTGATCAAGGACGATCTCTTCGCGATCCCCTGGCTCGCTGCCGTCCTCGCGGTACTTGCCGTCGTCGCCGTCGGGCTCTGGCGGCAGACCACGGTCACCGGTCATCGCTATCTACTCCTCTGTCTGTTGGTAACGCTGCCGGTCCTGACGGTCCCGTACGAGCCGCGGTACGCGCTGCCGGCGTTGATCCCGGTCGTACCGCTGGTGGTGGTGACGCTCGCGCGACTTCTTGCCGAAATGGTTCCGTCCTTGCTCGCTCCGTCAGGGAGCGCCCGCGCCGGCCTGAAACGCTGGGGGAGTTTCGCGGCGATCGCGGTGTCGACGGTGCTGGCCGCGGCCATTCTGGTTTCCGTCGGGGACGTCATCGTCGACGGCCTGCCGCGTCCGAGAAGTCGAAGGCCCGAGATCGTCACCGCCCGCGCGGCCATCGTGGAGGCGGCTGAGGGGCAGACCGAGTCCCTCCTCGTGGTGACCGACCTCGACGGCTTGAACCCCTGGCAGATCGTCGCGGAGTTCAACGAGCACGATGAGAGAGCGCACACTGGGATTGTCGCGGAAATCCGGCTCTCCGGGCGCGAGCCGAAGGTTGCGTTGGACGAGACCATCCGTGAGCACCGCCCGGAGAGGATCATCGCCTACCGGGGCGGACCGCAGCACACCGACATCGATCCGGTCGGCGTCGCCGTGCTCGCCGTTTTGGCCCAACGCACCGATTACGAGCTCCTGAAGACCACGCCCGGAGGCAACGACGGCGACGTCATCGAGGTCAGGGTGCGGTCGGAGGACCGCGCGGATGTGAGGTAAGGTAGCAACCATGTGTGGCCTCGCAGGTGTGTTGGGAAGACCGGGGCTCGATCCCGAGCGGGCCGAGATCGTCCGCAAGATGACCGCGACCCTGATCCACCGCGGGCCCGACGGCGAGGGTTACGCGCACCGTGACTCGTGCGACCTCGGCTTTCGACGTCTCGCCATCGTCGATCTCGAGGCGCCCTCACCCCC
>JBFJTV010000244.1:0-5016 GCA_041625075.1 Candidatus Polarisedimenticolaceae bacterium
GCGACCTTCGCGCGGCGCTCGCCGAGTACGCCGGGACCACCATGACGGTCGACGTCATCCGCGACGGACGGCGGACGGCGATCTCGGTCTTCCTCCCCGAGCCCGGGGACGTCCACGAACCGGGTGACAACACGTGGTACGGCGACCCCGCCGTGATCGAGGAAGCGGTTCGCCAGGCCCTCGAGGCCGCCGAGATCGGGCGGGCGGAAGCGGCAGTCGCCATGGAGCAGGCCCGAAAGGCGCTCCACGAGGAGCAAGCCATGGCCACCGCCGATAGCGCCGCCGTCAGGGAAGAAATCCGGCGCGCCATGCTGGACGCCCAGCGGGCCGCGGAGGAAGCCTCCGCGCTGGAGCGCGACGAGCTACGACGGGCGCTCGAAGATGCCAGGAAGGTCCACATGGAGGCGATCGAGCGGGCTCACCAGGAGGCACAGTGGTACTGACACTCTGACCGACCGGACGAATCTCATTCCTTCTGCGGGCCGGCGGCGAGTGCCGCCGGCCCTTCTTTATTCCGACAACTTTCCTGTAGCCCTGGACGCTCGGGCCGTTCGCCCTGAGGCGTCTTCCGATTGACCTTGAAGCCGTCCGCCTCCGGCAGATAGAATCAACGGCTAAACCTCGCAACAGAGCGACTTTGGCCGGGTCGCTTCGCGGCGCACCGGCGGTCGGACCACCCGAGGAGATCAGACCATGGGTTTCCTGTCGCAGCGCGCCCGAGAACTGGGGACCGAGAACGCATTCGTCGTCCTGGGCGAGGTCGGCAAGCTCCAGGAGCAGGGCAAGGACATCGTATCGTTCTGCATCGGCCAGCCCGACTTCGTCACGCCTGGGCATATCCGGCTCGCGGGAATCCGCGCGATCACCGAGGGTCACACGGGCTACACACCGTCGCCGGGAATTCCCGAGCTTCGGGCGGCGGTGGCCGCAACCTTCTCGCGCACGCGCGGCGTCCGGGTCGATCCCGAGGACGTCGTCGTCGGGTGCGGTGGGAAGCCATTCATCGCCTACACGATCCTCTCGGTCACCGACTACGGCGCGGGCCATGAGGTGATCTACCCCAACCCGGGCTTCCCGATCTACGACTCTCAGATCGCGGCGTCGGGCGCGGTTCCCCAGCCCATCGACCTCCGAGAGGCGAAGGGGTTCAACTTTGATCTCGACGAGCTCCGGAAGAAGGTCAACGACAACACCCGGCTGTTGATCCTCAACAGCCCGCATAACCCGACGGGCTCGACACTGAGCCGCGAGGAGCTGGAAGAGATCGCCCGCATCGTCAGCCGCTACGACGACCTCTGGATCTACTCCGACGAGGTCTACTCGGGGCTTGTCTACGACGGCGAGTTCCAGAGCATCGCCGCCGTCAAGGGCATGCAGGAGCGCACCGTCATCGCCGACACGTCGTCCAAGACCTATGCGATGACGGGTTGGCGGATCGGCTACGCGGCGAACAAGGAGCTCGCGCCGATCTTTACCCGCTGGGTGACCAACACCGATTCGTGCCCTCCCAACCCCAACCAGCACGCCGTGGTCGAGGCGCACGTCGCACCGCAGACCGAGGCCGAGAAGATGCGCGAGGTCTTTCACAAACGCCGGGACCACATCGTCAAGGGGCTCAACGAGCTTCCCGGTGTCACCTGCCAGACACCCGGCGGCGCCTTCTACGTCTGGCCCAACGTCACGGAGACCTGCGTGATCGTCGGCGCCGAGAACAGCGAGGAGCTACGCAAGCGGCTGCTCTACGACGCGGGCGTGGCGGTGCTCGCCGATATCCACTTCGGCAAGCAGGTCGAGGGCGAGGGCCAGCACGTGCGGTTTTCCTACGCATCCTCGTTCGAGGACATCGACGAAGGGCTGAACCGTATCAGCGACTTTATCGAGAAGAACCGTAAGTAGCGGGAGGTGGAGGCGTGGAAATGGCAAAGAGCGCCACGGTGGACGACATGTACGCCCGGTCCGAGGAGTCGTTCGCCCACTGGGAGACGACCAAGGACCTGATCGACGAGATGATCGATCTGATGCTCAACTACCGTCAGAGCGGTCATCCGGGCGGTTCGCGCTCGAAGGTCCACGCACTCGTCAGCCTGTTGCTGTCCGGCGCGATGCGCTGGGACCTGTTGCGTCCGTGGCGGCCGTTCATGGACCGCTTTGTGCTGTCGGCGGGGCACACGGTACCTCTGATCTACGCGACGCTCGCCGTGCTCAACGAATCGCTTCGCGAGGCCCATCGTCGAACGGGCGACCCAGAGTTCGCCTTCCCCGACGACGGCCAGTGGGCCCTGACGTGGGAGCACCTTCTGAAGCTTCGACGGGGCGGGGGGCTCGCCGGCCACGCCGAGATGGAAGGCAACACGCTCTTTCTCAAGTTCAACACCGGACCATCGGGCCACGGCATGCCGGCGGCCGCGGGCGAGGCGCTCGCGCTGAAACGCGCCGGGGCCGGAGAGGTCAAGGTCTTCGCCATGGAAGGCGAGGGCGGGCTGACACCGGGCGCCAGTCACGAGACCCGCAACACGGCGTGGGGTCTCGGTCTACACAACCTGGTCTTTCTCCTGGACTGGAACGACTTCGGGATCGACGATCAGCGTATCTCGTCGGTCGTTCGTGGCACGCCCGCGACGTGGTTCGAACCCTACGGTTGGCGGGTGACGGGCACCGAGCACGGCTCGGAGTGGGCGCCGGTCGCGCGCGCGGTCCTCGAAGCCGCGCGAGGCGACAACCCGGGGTCCGTACCCTCGATCGCGTGGTTCAAGACACGCAAGGGACGCGGGTACGGCAAGTACGACAACAAGTCGCACGGCTCGCCGCACAAGATGAACGGCCCCGAGTTCTGGACGGTGCGCAAGGAGTTCATGAAGAAGCACGGCGTCGAGTACCGGGGCGTGGATCAACCGGCACCCGAGGATGCCGAACAGCGTCTCGCCCAGGCAACCACGAACTTCGAGATCGCCATGAGCGTGATGCACAAGGACGATGCGCTCGTGGAATACCTCTCGGGACGGCTCCGCGCGGTGTCACAACAAGTCCCCGACGAGATCGCGTCGTTCTCGATTGGCGGCAAGGGCACGACCCTGTTCGAGGACGAGCGTCTCTACGACTTCCGCAACTACCCGGAGACGATGTACGCGAAGCCGGGCGACAACAAGCCGAACCGCGCCGCGCTCGCGCAGTGGGGGGCGTGGGTCAACACCTTCGCGAAAAAGGAGTACGGGCGGCCATTGTTCCTGGCGTGCTCGGCCGATCTCGCGGAGTCGACGAACATCGCGGGTTTCGCGAAGTCGTTCGGCGACATCGAGGGCTGGGGGTGGTACGAGCGCGACGAGAACCCCGACGGCGTGCTGATGCCGCAGGAGATCACCGAGTTCACGAACGCCGGGCTGATGGTCGGCGTCGCGACGGTCAACATGGCCGACGACCCATTCGCGAAGTTCAACGGGTTCTGGGGAGCCTGCTCGACCTACGGCTCGTTCAGTTACCTCAAGTACGGACCGATGCGGTTGTTCAGCCAGCTCGCGCAGGACTGCCCGCTTCGAGTCGGTAAGGTCCTGTGGATTGCGGGGCACTCCGGTCCCGAGACCGCCGAGGACTCCCGCACGCACTTCGGCGTCTTTGCACCGGGGGTGACCCAGCTGTTCCCCGACGGTCACGTCATCGATGTTCACCCGTGGGAGTACAACGAGGTGCCGGTCGTCATCGGCGCCGCCCTCAAACAGGAAGCTCCGATCGTCGCACTGCACCTCACGCGTCCCGCGGTCGTGATCCCGGACCGCGAGGCGCTCGGCATGCCGTCGCATTTCGAGGCCGCGCGCGGCGCGTATGTCATGCGCGACTTTCGCGAGGGCGAGCCGCGTGGCGGCACGGTGTTCATCCAGGGAACCTCGACGACCGACGGTCTCATCCGGGTGCTCCCCGAGCTGGACAAGCGAGGACTCAACGTCAAGATCGTGGCGGCTGTCAGCCCGCAGCTGTTCGCGCTGCAGGATGCGTCCTATCGCGAAAAGGTCATCGACGAGGTCGATCGCATCGACTCGATGGCGATCTCCAACCGCTCGCGCAGGGTAACGCGCGACTGGATCTTCAACCCGATTTCTGCCGAGTACTCGTTGACCTCCGACCAGGAAAACCGGTGGTTGACCGGCGGGAGCGTGGAAGATGTCGTGGCCGAGGCGCACATCGATTCGGCTTCGATCCTCGAGGGCATCGAGCGGTTCGTCAAGGATCGGGACAAGCGTCTCGGCCGGATGCGCGAGGCACTCGACGCCGCAAAATAAACGTTGTAAATCGGTACAGATTTATTTAAAAGCCCGGAGTTCGAAGCAAAAAAATAGATCTGTCCCCGTTCCTTGGTTTGCGCGGATCGAGGATCCGGGTTAATACCCTTGGGTGAGTCGCACCCTCCACCATCTCCCGCGGCTGGTTTCCACGCTGCTCGTTCTTTGGGGAGCGTCCGCTGTCATCACGCCGGGTGCGCCACCCGCGTGGCATGACAAGGTCGATCCGGCCGTTCTCAGGGCGGCCGAAGCGGGTGGGCAGGTCGAGTTCCTGATCGTTCTCGCAGAGCGCGCCGACCTGACCGCCGCGCCCACGTTGCGAACCAAGGCCGAGCGCGGGCGGTTCGCCTACGACTCGCTCCGCGAGGTCGCGAAGCGAACCCAGGCTCCCCTGATTCTAAAGCTCGAGGCTCGTGGCGTCGAGCACCGCCCGTTTTGGATCACGAACATGATCTGGGTGCGCGGGGACCAGGCGATCCTCGCGGAGATCGCCGGCCGTCCCGAGGTCGCGACGATCGCCGCCAACCCGAGGGTGGCCGTCGATCTCCCTGGCGGCGGTGTCGGGACCGACGGCCTACCCCTTCCCGTCGAATGGAACCTGGTGATGGTTCGCGCCGACCAGGTGTGGGAGATGGGTTACACGGGGCGCAGGATCGTGATCGGCGGTCAGGACACCGGCTACGAATGGCAGCACCCGGCGCTGATCGGTAGCTACCGCGGCTGGAACGGGTCCGTGGCTAACCAC
>JBFJTV010000245.1:0-5010 GCA_041625075.1 Candidatus Polarisedimenticolaceae bacterium
CCGCTCGATGCGCTCGCGGAGAATCCCGACGGAACACCGCGGCCCGACCGGATGCGTTTCGCCGACGGCACCCTGTTCGTGGGTCTGCAGGACATCGATCGCACCTTCACGCAGTTCGCCGAGGGCAAGCTAGCGGTGATCGATCCCATCCTCGACGAGGTCGTCGGGACGATCCCGCTCGGGGGAAAGAACCCCGGTGCGATCGAGGTGCTACGTGGCGCCGACGACCGGCTGCGGCTCTACGTCGCGATGGCGGGCATCTTCACGGGGTTGCAGCAACAGGAGCTCTCGGGAGGGGTCGCGGTCGTGGACGTCGTGCAGAGGTCGCTCGAGCGTTACGCGCTCGACGATGACGACGCGGGCGGCAACATCGGGGGGCTCGCCGTCGCCTCGGAGGAGCTCGGCTACGTCGTCGTCTCGACTGCGAGCTTTGTCAACAGCGTGCTCGCGTTCGACCCCGCCGCGGCCACCGTACGACGAACTCTTCTCGAGACGTCGGACCTGATTCCCGAGATCGAGATCGACGGGGATCGCGTTCTCGCGATTCCGGACCGATCATTTTTCCAACCGCGTCTGTGTCTGTACCGGGTCCCGCCGGATCCGGCACAGGACGAGGTGCTTATCGGGTGCGGCAATCTCGACGCGCCGCCCTTTTCGCTCGAGGCGCTTGACTGAGTCGGCCGGGAGGTGGAGATGACCGCAAGACGAATCGCGATGATCGCAGCCTGCGTGCTTCTGGCAACGACCGCCGCGACGGCCCGCGGGGGCATCGCGGAGCTCCATCTCGACGCCGCGTCCGTTTCGGAGGTCCTGGGCGCCGCGCTCCCCGAGCCCGAGCGGATCGAGATCCCCGGTCTCGGCGAAGTGACCATCGGCATCGGTCCGGTGCAAAGCGTCGTCTTCCGCGAGGGCGGCGTCGATGCGACCGTGGCTCTGGCGGTGGAAGAGATCCGCTTCGAGGGGGAGATGCGGCTGCGGTTCGTTCCGACGATCGATCGTCTCACCGGAAACGCGCAGCTCGAGGTCGACGAGGGCCGGATCGCGGACCTCCCCTTCGATCTTGATTGGCCCGGTTTGATCCCGCCCGCACAGCTTCCCCGATCGGTCCGATGGGACCTCGAGATGCCCGGCGCGAGGACGTTGACGGTGGACTGCTATGTCCAGGGGATCGGCATCGAGGACGACCGTCTCCGCATCGAGCTGGGTCTGATCACGTCCGAGTGAGCCCCCCAAAAACCCCTCCGGCGCCCGATTGAATCCGGTGTCCTCCGACCCTATGTTCCCCCGAAGGTCGGAGGGTGGATCCATGATGAAGAAGTTCGTGAAAGCTTTGATTCTGAAGTACTTTTTGATTGCCCTGGTCCCGGTGGCGTATGCGGCCGAGCCGGTCGAGCTCCACGCGATCCAGTACCCGGAGAGGACCCCCGTCAACCTGTGGTTTCTGGCGAGCCCGGAGGCGCCGAACGCACGCGTGACGGCCGAGGTGTTCTACAAGCAGGGTCAGGCCCGAATCGAGATGCTCTACGACGACATGAAGCCGGCCATCCTCTTTGGGGGCGACGTGACCTGCTACGTCGTGTGGGCGGTGAGCCGCGACGGCCAGTTCGAGAACCTCGGCGAACTGTTGACCCGTAAGACCAGCGGCAAGATGAGCTTCTCCACCGGAAAGAAGAGCTTCGCGTTGATGGTCACGGCGGAATCGTACTACCTCGTCGGACAGCCGTCGGAGCTGGTGGTCTTCCACAACCGGCCGATCTCGACCAGTGAGGCGCCGTGCGAGGCGTTCCAGTTTGCGGAGTTCAAGGAGGCGCCCCGGCACAGCATGGACGCCATCGGGCATATCAAGTGGGATTCGAAGGTGCCGCTCGATCTGTTGCAGGCACGCAAGGCGTTCGAGCTCGCCACCCGGAACGAGGCCGAGACGCATGCTCCGGAGATTTACGCCGACGCGAAGGTAGCTCTGGACGGCGCCAACGAAGCCGCGACGAGGTCGACCCGCTCTCGCGAGCTGCTCGACTACGCGCGTCGTGCCGTCACCCTGAGCAACGAATCTCTCAACATCGCGAATCACAGGATCGAAGCCAGAAAGCTCGAGGAGGACCTCGCGCGGCGCCGCGCCGAGACCGAGGCACTCGAAAGACGCGCCGCCGAGGCCGAGGCGCTCTCGCAGAAAGCCCAGCGCATGGCCGAGCAGGTCCGCGCCGACGGCGAGCGGATCCGTTCCGAAAACGAGCGCATGGTCTCGGAGACCGACGCACTCCGAAGTGAGAAAGGCATGCTCGAGGCGGCCATGCTGGAATTGCGCGAGGAGAAGATCGCGCTCGAGGGTACTTCCAAGCAGCTACGGCGCGAGAAGTCCGACCTCGAGGTCGGATCGCAGCTGCTGATGCAGGAAAAGACTGCGCTCGAGCGCGAGGCGCAACGGCTCTTGCAGGAGAAGGCGGCTCTCGAAAAGGAAGCGGCCCGTCTCAGCGCGGAAAAGGCGGAACTGACCGGTCGGCTGCAGTCCGCGTTGTCCCACGTCGCGGACACGACGGATTCGGCGCGGGGCTTCGTCATCAATCTGCCCGACATTCTGTTCGACTTCAACGAGTCAACGCTCAAGCCCGAGGCGCAGCAGGTGCTCGCCAAGCTGTCCGGGATCCTGCTGATGCTCCCCGACCAGACCGTGATGGTCGAGGGTCACACGGACGCGACCGGAGAGGCCGCGTATAACGTCCAGCTTTCGCAGAACCGCGCGAACGCCGTAAGCAAGTTCCTACAGCGGCAGGGAATCGACACGGCCCGGGTGCACGCCATCGGCTACGGCATGGAGCGGCCGGTCGCGGACAACTCGACCGAGGCCGGTCGGAAGAAGAACCGCCGCGTCGAGATCGTGATCGGCGACACCGACCAGTACACCGTCGAGGTGACCGAGGTGCGGACCCCGTAGGCCTCATTCCGCATCGAAAGATGCTGAGATCGTCGCGGGCGAGTCCCCACTGAATCCACTAAGATAAACGCCCATATGGCGCAGAGCGTCCGATCGCGAGTTTCGACCTTGGCCTTCGGGCTGTGCCTTGCCGCGATCTACGCCGTCGCGGTCACGATCGTGTCGCGGTTGGGACAACTCGACGATCCCGACCTCATCGCCGGGGCGGTCACGCTCGACCTGACCCTGCTGACCCCCGTTCTTTACTACCTGCTGATGGTGCGTCCGCGCGGCTGGCCGGTGATCACGGTGGTCCCCGTCTTTCTGATCAGCGTCCTGATCGCCGGGTGGCTGATTCCGGAGAGCCGGCAGGGAGTGCTGGACCCGGTGCGTTACGGCGCCGGCGTGGCGGAGCTGGTGCTGGTCGGGTTCATCGCGTACAAGACGCTACAGGTCCGACGCGGCTACCGCGAGCGCGCGGCGACCGGGATGGACGTCTACGAGAGCCTGCGCGAGAGTGCGCGATCGGTCCTGGGCCCGTTGGCCGGGGGAGCACTCGCCTACGAGGTCGCCGTCCTGTACTACGCGCTTACGGGGTGGCGGCGACCACCAAATCTCGATTCGCGATCCTTCACCGTCTACCGCAGCATCGGGTACACCGCCTTTCTGACCGCCATGATGGGCGTCGTGGTGGTCGAGACGGTCGCGGTGCACCTGCTGGTCAGACAGTGGACCCCCGTGACGGCGTGGATCCTCACCGCTATCAGCATCTACGCCGCGATCTGGTTGATCGGCGACTATCACGCGGTGAGGCTGAGACCCGTACGGGTGTCCGACGGTGTGCTGCATCTCAGGCTGGGTCTGCGATGGACGCTCTCGGTCCCGTTCGCATCGATCCGCGAGGTCGTGACTCCGCCGCGGGACGCGGCGACCAAGCCGCCGGATTATCTCAAGGCGGTGCTGATCGGCGCGCCCAACCGCCGTATCGAGCTGTCCGGACCCACGCGCGCGAGTGGGATCTACGGCCTTGAACGACAGGTGACGACGATCGACATCCAGATCGACGACCCCGATCGGTTCGACACCGAGCTCGACGAGGCGCAATCCGGATAGGCTCCCGCCTTCAATCCTCAGAAGAAGATGTGAACCTCCAGGTCGATCTGGGTGTCGCGCGCGCCGACGACCTGCGGCGGACCGTCCCGCTCGCGCACGAACCAGCGGAACTGCACGAACGGGAAGGGGATGTACTCCAGACCGACCGACGCCCGCGTGCGCTCGTCGGTTTCCTGGTCGCGATCGGGGTCGAGCCAGTCGTAGGCGATCTTGAGATTGAACCCGCGTGAGATGAGGATGTCGCCCTCGACGAACGCGATCAGGCGTTCCGTCTTCGAGGCCGTGTCATCAACCTCGAACCAGTCGCCCTCCGCAAGAAGCGCCAACCGGCCGAAGTTTGCGCCGCCGAACAGGCCGGCGCCGCGGATGCGGGCAGACTCGATGTCGTTGTTGGTGGCCGAGAGACCGAGCCGGGCGCGACGTCCGAAGCGGCGGGCCGTGGACAACGTCAGACGTTTCGCCCCGTCCGTATCGCTGCCACCACCGGCACCGTTGGTCGCTGAGAGGTACAGCGACCACAGGCCCGGCTCGGCGCCGAACTCCACGCCGATATCGGGGGCGCTGTAGGTAAAGCCGGTGAACTGCCGGATGAAGGCCGAGTCGTCCGGGAGACGCCAGCCAAAGGACGGCAGGAACTTCCCCACCTTGAAGTAGCCCCTCCACGGATTGCCGACCGAGAACAGGCCGAATATCTCCCGGGCCGACGCGCCGCCGGGCGCGACCTGGACGTCGGCGTACAGGTCCAGACGGTTTTGCAGCAACCGGAAGTCGCCGTACAGATTCGCTTCGGGGATCTCGAACGACGACGTGTTGTCGCTATCGTCGTCACGGTCGAGGTAGAGGTACTGGAAGCGGAAGTCGGCGCCCGCCGCGAAGAACGCATCGGGATTGGCGGGCACCAGGTTCCTGCCTTCGGGTAGCGGCAGGAGTCGCGCGGGCAGTATTACTTGTCCATAGATGCTGCCGAACGACGTCCGCATCCCGCC
>JBFJTV010000246.1:0-5001 GCA_041625075.1 Candidatus Polarisedimenticolaceae bacterium
GACGCCCCGCGCGTGGAGATGCTCCTTCCAGGGTCCGTACGCCTCGGCCGGGACCAGGAAGCACGTGTGAACGGACCCATGGGCCCCGTGCGGCGGCAGACGGCCGCCTTCGAGCGTGGTCGCGGCGTCGAACAACAGAAAGACGCTGTCACCGGCGCGGTAGAACAGGCTGCGGCCGGCTTCCCGGTCGATCAACCGGAAACCCAGGACATCGGAGTAGAACCGCTCTGCGCGGTCCTGATCGGTGTAATAGAGGACGGTCTCGAGCACTCCGGTGACCCGGGGAGGGATCTCGGGCATGGCGACGACTCCAGGGATTCAGGCTAGCATGACGTTGGAAAATGGGGCATACGCGAGCCGATGAGAATCGTGATCCTGGGTCCGCAGCGTTTCGAGCCGAACGTCGCCGAGGCGATGAGCGCGCTCGGGGTCCGCACCCGCGTCGCCGCGGTCACGGCGGGTTGGCAGGAGCGCGAGAGTGAGGTCGACGAGCTCACCGCGCACCTCGACTGCGACATCGCCCAGCTCGAGCTGTACCGGCGTTTCGACGAGGTGCTCGCGGAGGACCAGGAGCTTTCCGCCGCGCTCCGAGGCCGGCAGCAGCGTCTCCATCGACTTCAGAATCTCTACCGCCGCCGTCTCGCGCATCACCTCGCGATGGTCCGCGAGCTGCTGGCCGACACCGGGGACGACGACCTGCTCGATCCCGAGCGCCGCGACGCGATCGACGACGTTCGCGCCCTCGACGCGCACCACCTCGACCAGGTCCGCGGGGTCCACGACCAGTTCGATCGACGCTGGGAACCGTCGAGCCGGGAGGCGGTCGCGCGCCAGCGTGGCGAGATCGCCGAGCTCGTGGCGCGTTGCGATGCGCTCGTCATCGCCGGGGGCCATGTCGCGGTGCTTCTCAACCGCCTGCGTCTGTTCGACCTCGTCCCGATGCTCGAGCACACCCCGGTGGTGGCGTGGTCCGCGGGTGCGATGACGCTCGCCGAGTGCATCGTGTTGTTCCATGACTCCCCGCCGCAGGGCCCGGGCAACCCCGAGATTCTCGAGGCGGGTCTCGGGCTGTGCCCCGGGATCATCCCGTTGCCCCACGCGCGCAATCGGCTCCGCCTCGACGATCCGTTGCGTGTGACGATGTTCTCGCTGCGCTTCGCGCCGTCGAGATCGGTGGTTCTCGAGCAGGGGTCGCGTCTCGACTGGGACGGCCAGGGTTGGAATGCGGCGCCGGGCACGACCTGGCTCGGCCCCGAGGGCACGCTCGAGACGGTGGGGGACGCATGAGCCTCGCGATCGAACGCCTGCGCAGCGAGGGCGGGATCGGCGCCGAGAAGGTGCGGTCCTTCGTCGAGGGACAGACCTTCCCGCTGGTCGAGGGGACGCGGGTCACGTTCGTCTACCGCGGCAAGGCCGACCACGTGAACCTCCACCACTGGATCTACGGCCTGCCGTCCGCGATGGCATTCACGCGGCTGACCGACACAGATTTGTGGTACCTGGTCGTCGACCTCCCGGAACGTTCGCGGTTCGAGTACAAGCTCGAGGTCGTCTCCGGGGACCGCGCGAGGCTGATCAAGGACCCGCTCAACCCGCTGGTCGCGCACAACCCGTTCGGTTCCAACTCGGTATGCCACGGAACCGGGTACGAGGTGCCGGGGTGGGCGAACCACGACCCGGAGGCGCGTCCCGGCGAGATTCGGGAAATCACCGTCCGAAGTCGCGCCTTCTCGCAGCGGCGCCGCGTCCGCGTCTATCTCCCCGCGAGGTTTCGCCGCACTCGGCGGTACCCGCTGCTGATCGTTCACGATGCGCGCGACTACATGCGGTTTGCGGCGCTCCGGACGGTGCTCGACAATCTCATCCACCGCCTCGAGATCCCGCCCATGATCGTCGCGTTGACGAACTCGAGAGCCCGGCTCACCGAGTACGCCGACGATCCGAGGCATGCGACCTTTCTGGCCGACGAGCTCGTCCCGCGTCTCGAGGCGAAGTACCCCCTGATGGACGAAGCGGCCCATCGCGGTCTGATGGGTGCCAGCTTCGGCGCGGTCGCCTCGCTCGCAGCGGCGTGGCGCTATCCCGGCAGGTTCGGACGGCTGTTGCTGCAGTCGGGCTCGTTCGCATTCACCGATATCGGGGAGCAACGCCGGGGCCCGGCTTTCGAGCCCGTGGTGCGGTTCGTCAACGCCTTCCGGGAACGCCCGGGAGAGCCCTCGGAGAAGCTGTTCGTCAGCTGCGGGACTTACGAGTCGTTGATTTACGAGAACCGCTCGATGGTTCCGTTCCTCCAGGAGTCCGGTTTGGAGGTACGCTATGTGGAGGCACGGGACGGTCACAACTGGGAAAACTGGCGCGACCGGCTTCGCGAGGGGCTGTCGTGGCTGTTCCCCGGGCCGCTGTGGATGGTGTACGAGTAGCGCGCGATCCGGGAGGGAGTGGGTTTCATGGCAAACGTGACCCGCCGCATCGGTCTGTCGCTCGGCGCGGATATCTGCTGGCCGATCGCCTACGAGGAGATCATGCGGCGACTCGACCTCACGATCCCCGTGGACGGCGACAACGTCCGCTTCGAGGTCGAGCGGGTCTCGATCGAGCCCTTCGATCTGCGGCAGCCCTGTCCCTACGATCTCGTGGTCGACCGCCTGACGCCCTGGTACCACACCAGTCGAGAGTGGATCAAGAAGTCGATCATCACCGACGGGTTGTACGTCTTCAACAATCCGTGGGCGGTGCAGTCGATGGAGAAGGCAACGACCTACACGGCGATGATGCACCTCGGGCTTCCGGTGCCCGACACCTGGCTCATCCCTCCAAAGGAGTACGAGCCTACCGACGATCTCGCGCCGACGCTCGAACGTTACGCGAGGCTGTTCGACATCGGCGCGATCGGCGACCGGCTCGGCTACCCGTTGTTCATGAAACCCTACGACGGCGGGGCGTGGGTCGGCGTGACCAAGATCGAGTCGGCCTCCGATCTCAGGGAGGCCTACGAGTCCAGCGGCAAGCGCGTCATGCACCTCCAGAAGTCGATCCTTCCATTCGATCTGTTCGTTCGCTGCATCGGTCTCGGCCCCCAGGTGCGCATGTGCAACTACGACCCCGTGGCGCCGCTCCACGCCCGCTACAAGGTCGACTTCGATTTCCTGACCGAGGACGAGGCGAGCCTGCTTCGCGACATGACGTTGACGATCAACGCCTTCTTCGGATGGGACTTCAACTCCTGTGAGGCTCTCCGGAGGAACGGCAAGTTCCACCCGATCGACTTCGCCAACCCGGTTCCGGACTCTCAGGTCACCTCGCTGCACTACCACTTCCCGTGGCTGATCAAGGCCAACATTCGGTGGTCGCTCTACGTCGCCGCCACCAAGAAGAGAATGCGTGCCAACCTCGACTGGAGCCCGTTCTACGCGGTACGCGAGCTCGATCTTCCCTACCGCGAACGGCTCGCGAAGTACGCCGAGATCGCGGCGGAACGGTTCGAGACCGATCGGTTCGTCGAGTTCTGCGAGAAGCACCTGACCCACCTCGACGAGATCGCCTGGGAGTTCTTCGGGACCGACATCGCGAGGGATGCGGTTCGCAAGAAAGTCGCGGCGCTCTTTCCCGCCCACGAGATCGAGGAGTTCACCGAGCACTTCTGGGGCCTGATTCAGTTCTGGCGCCGGACCGAGGAGGATCGCATGAAGCGGGCGAGCGGCGTCGTGGAGGATCTGTGACGCGACGCTCGTTCCTTTCCTGGCCGTTTCTCGTCTTCGTGGTCGTCGCCGTTGTTCCTCCGGTGTTCGCCCAGTCGCCGGCCGACCGGCCCGCGGGATGGGTCGAGGTGGGCTATGGCGATCTGGTGGACGCCCGTCGCCTGAGCCAGTCCGGGCAGGCGATCGAAACGTTGCTCCGGGAGCTCGGCGGGCGGCCCTACCCACCGGCCGGGGAGCGCCCCCAGGACGCCTCGATCTACCGTCAGCTCGAGCCGCTGCTGGAGCCGTACGCCTTCGTGCTCCCCGATGCCATCGACTCCCTCGAGCCCCTCCCCGAGAGGCCGATGGTCGAGGTCGCCACGCTGTGGCAGCCGGGAGAGGCACAACCGGCGTGGGTCGAGCTGTTGCGCTCGCGGCGGTACGTGGTCGAGAGCGACGGCGACGGGCGCTTCCGGGTCTTTGGGCCGACGGCAGTGGCTGCCCCGAGCGAGAAGGCGGCGATCGAAGCGTGGGCTTCCGCGTGGCCGGTGTTGCGGCACGTCATCGCCGCGGAGCTCCGGCGGCAGGTCGCGGCGGGCCGTCCGGTGGAGGGACTGGCGGCGCGGGTCCGGGTCTTTCCCTATCAACACGACCCGGCGCGGACGCGTTTTCTGCTGGGCACCGTCCCCTACGAGCTCACCGTCACCGACACGGGTCCACGCGGCAACCGCCCCGACATCGATCTCGATGCCTGGCGGAGCTTTGTCGAGAGCGGCCTCGCGCTCGAGGGCGGGAGGCTCGGGCCGGGCGGCGAGGTTCGTCTTCTGGGAAGCGAGACGGTTGAGCCGCCGACCCTCCTGGGGCGCGCGATCCAGCTCTCCGATTACGCGGTCGCCTACCGCGCGGTCTTTCACGGGGGTCTGGCGGAGCCCTACATGAGCCTCGACCGCGCGCACTCGCCGCACGTCTCGAACGTGAGCTACGGCGGTCGGCTCGGCGATACCGCGCTGGGTCTCGTCAGCCTGCTCTGCGACGTTCGCTTCAAGACGTTCAGCCTCGGGATCGACCTCCTGCGTGGGGAGGATGTCCGCCAGGAAGTCCGCCGCAGCGTGAAAGCCTTCAAGACGCATCTCGAGCATCTCTCCGCCGATCCCGGTTCGGAGGGCGTGAGAGGGCAGCAGACGCGGATGTGGTTCTACCCCGATACGGTCGACCTCACACTCTCGCCGCAGGCCGACGTCCTCGTGATCCGCCGGGGACGGATGGCCGCGGCCTCCGAGCGCGTCGAGGAGACGACGTGGACCCCCGCGGCCGCGAGCGATCC
>JBFJTV010000247.1:0-4973 GCA_041625075.1 Candidatus Polarisedimenticolaceae bacterium
CAAAGGCGCCCGGCGCGATCATCTCGATCAAACGCGCCGGGCTCATCGACCAGTACGTCGATCCCTCGAACTCGAAACCGAAGCCGCGAAGCGACTGCGGCATGTAACGCAGCGTCGCGATGATCGAGGGCGCCGCGAGAAGCGCGCCGGTCACGGCGCCGAGAACGGGAAGACCGCTCAGGTCACGCAGCATTCGGGCGCGGCCACCGTCGTTGTTCCGGATCACCCGGCCGATCGAGAGCAACGCGACGCCGAGGACCGCGGGCAGGATGACAAAGGGCTCGCCGAGCGCGAGCAGCATGAACGTCGCGCCGGCGAGGGGGAGAAAGCGCCACCATCGCGGGCCCGTCGAAACCGGTGCGGCGGAAGAGTCCCAGGCGACGATGACCCACGGGAGCCACGCCGCCGACCAACACAGGTTGGTGAACGCGGTGGCCGATGCGGCGATCCCGTTGAAGCCGAAGACCATCGCGGCGACCGTGGCTCCCGGAAGCGCCTGATTCCACCGCCGGGCGACAACCCACGCACCCCAGGCACCGAACAGGACGTGAAGCACGGTCAGCAGCGTCAGCGCCGGGGCGGCGTCGAGAACGGCGAACAACCAGGTCGGCGGGTAGCTCGCCGCGCTGAGCGGGTTGGCGGAGAGTGGTGTTCCGTTGCTGATCCACGGGTTCCACGCGACGGACCCGGCGCGCAACGACTCGCCGAGCACGCTGCGGAGCGGTTCGAAGGTCAAGTGAAAGTCGATCGCGTAGAAACACTGCCCGAGACATGCGCGCCAGAAGAAGACCGCGGTGACGGCGGCTACCCCGGCAAAACCGATCCAGTTCTCGCGCCGCTGGGCGTAGGGTATTGACACCTGGGTCTCCGGGTCGTCGCTCGGGGGCGAACAGTAGGTTCGCGTGACGCCCAAGTCAACCGCCGCGCGGGGGGTGTCGTGGCGGTAACTCTCTGATCGAGAACAGGATAGACCGACCGGGTGCCTTTCGGGGCACACGACCCTACATTCGTTTTCATGAGAGACAACTTCTACAAATTCGCGCCCTGGGTCTTCGGGTTCGCGCTCGGATGGATCCTGTTCAATCCTCCCGCCTGGCTGCAGGCGCTCGGCCCGCTCGCGTGGGTGATCAACATCGCCATCTGCGCGGCGTTGCTTCTGAGCATCGTCGCCCTGGTGATCCTCGCCAATCTCCCCCGCGAGCTTTCGCTCGAGGACGTCACCGAGAACGAAGTGCACCCGGAGCTGCGCGGCATGGCCCGGCAGTTCGCCGAGCTCGGATTCCAGCCCGCCGGCGGGCCGTGGCGTGTCAACGTCGCCCCGGCGGCGATCCTGATGGGGTTCGTCCACCCGTCACAGCCGGTCTACGCGACGGCCTTTCGCACCGAGACCCTTCCCGCGAAGCTGGGATACGACTTCATCTCGATGCTCCACGGTGAGAAGGGCGGGCTGACCACCAACGCCATGCCCGACGGTGCGGTTCTTCCCGAGAGCGCGGGCAGCCTGCGGCAGGTCTTTACCGGTGCTTCCCCCGAGACCCTGTTCGAGCGGCATCTCGAGGGCATCGCCTACCTGCACGAACGCGGAATCCAGGTCCGCGCCGTCTCCGCGGGGACGTTGCGGCACGACTTCGCGCGGGCGATGGCCGAGCAGCGCGCGCTGTTCGTCGCTTCGCCGTTCAGGGGCGCGCTCGTGACGTTGTGGCGCGCGGCCACCAAGCGCGTGCCCTTTGTCGGAGCGCTTCGCGACCAGAAGATCGCGAGCCAGCAGATTGCCCGTTTGCTGGCAAGCTGAACCTTCGCCCATAATCGGGCGTCATGGCGCCCGAACGCGACGGAAAGCGGCAGCTCGATCTCTTCGGTGGACCCCCGTCCGGTCGGGACCGGGTGGTCGGACCGGCACCGGTGCCGGACGATCTCGCGCGTGTCGCGGCCGACCTTCCCGGAGGGATCCACCTCGGCACGTCGTCGTGGTCCTTTCCCGGGTGGGACGGTCTCGTCTACGACCGCACGGCGAACAAGACCCAGCTCGCTCGTCACGGGCTCGCGGCGTACGCGCGGCATCCTCTGTTGAAGACCGTCGGGATCGACCGGACCTACTACGGTCCGATCCCGGCCTCGGCGTTCGCTGCCTACGCCGAGGCGGTCCCCGATGATTTCCGATTTCTCGTCAAGGCGTCGAGCGAATCGACCTCGCCCTACCTGCGCGAGGGGGGTGGCCGGAACGAGCTGTTCCTCGACCCGGTCTATGCCGCCGGGGAGGTCATCGGACCATTCATCGAAGGCCTCGGCGCGAAAGCGGGGCCGCTGGTTTTTCAGTTCCCACCGGTGGGGAAGAGACACACGAGCGAGCCGGAGAGGTTCGCGGAACGGCTCGGCGAGTTTCTGTCCGCCTTGCCATCGGGGCCGTGGTATGCCGTCGAGCTGCGCGACCGTGAGCTTCTCGTCCCCGAGTACGTGACGGCGCTCGGGACGGCGACGCACTGTCTCAACGTTCACCCGAGGATGCCGTCGGTGACCGAGCAATGGGAGATCACGGGCGCCAACCCCGACAGTCCGCTGGTCGTCCGGTGGATGCTGCACTCCGGGCTCGGTTATGAAGAGGCCCAGCGGCGCTACCAGCCGTTCTCGCGTCTCGTCGACGAGGACGAGGACGCCCGCGAATCGCTCGCCGACCTGGCGCTTCGACACGCGGCGCGCCAGCGGATCGTGATCATCATCGCGAACAACAAGGCCGAGGGCTCCGCCCCCCTCACCATCTTCAAGCTCGCCAAGACCATCACCGAAAAGGCGCCAGGCTAGACGTGGTCGAGGAAGTCGAGGAACTTCTTGGCGTCGTCGCCGTTCTCGGGGGCGCGGCGGTCGAGAAAGTTCCGGACGATCGGGTCCTGGCTGGCCTGAACGGCGTCCGGCGTGTCCACCATCAGAAAACGCCCCTCGTGCATCAGTGCGAGACGGTCGGCGATGGCAAAGGCGCTATCCATCTCGTGGGTCACCACCACGAGCGTGACGTCGAACGTCTTCTTGAGCTGGTTGAGCAACCGGTCGATCCCGGCGGAGGTGATCGGGTCGAGACCCGCCGACGGCTCGTCGAAGAAGACGATCTCGGGATCGAGCGCGAGCGCGCGAGCGAGCGCGGCGCGCTTCTTCATGCCGCCGCTGAGCTCGGAGGGGAGCAGGTCCATCGCGTCCTCGAGACCGACCATCCCGAGCTTGATCCGCGCGATGATCTTTCTCTTCGACGCGTGCATATCGGTCAACTCGACCAGCGGGAGCTCGACGTTCTGCCCCACCGTCATCGAACCGAACAACGCGCCTCCCTGAAAGGCCATTCCCATCCGTCGTCGAAGCTGATTGAGTGTCTCACGGTCGGTCGAGAAGACGTCGATGCCACAGATCCGGACGTGACCTGCGTCGGGCCGCTCCAGACCGACCACGCAACGCAGCAGGGTGCTCTTGCCGCTTCCGCTCGCACCGAGAATCACGAGCGTCTCGCCGCGACTCACGGTGAGGTCGAGACCGCGCAGGACCTCGTTGCCCCCGAGGGTCTTGTGCAGACCACTCACCTCGATGGCCGTGCCGTTTGGCGCTTGCTCGACTTCGCTGCTGTCCATGACCCGTCCCGTCAACGGAATCCTACGTCATCGGGTGTGGAGAAGGCCAGCGACATGTGCAAACGCTCTCGACGCACAGGACGACCCGGGCGACCCGAAGGTCGCCCGGGGTTGATGGGTTTTTGGAAGATCAGCGGCTAGAAGGTCATCCCGCCGCTGACGGTGAAGATCGTGCCGTCGTAGTCCAACAGAGGGTTGACATCCTCGTATTCGAAATCGCGGTAGGCCAGGCCAACGAAGACCCCGGTCGGCCACGTATACCGGAGACCGACCTCCGCGTCGGCGTACTCCTGCATGATCGGGACGTCGTTGACCACGCCGCTGACGTCGCCGATCAGCGAGTCGTTGCCGTCGGACTCGGTGGTCCAGTACTGCACGAAGATGCGCCACGATGTCGAGAACGTGTAATTGAGGTAGGCGCGGATCTCGGTGTTGTCGTTGATGAACACCGAGTTGCCGGTCTCGGTCGCGAAGAAACCGGCCTGGTCAAAGGTGACGCGGACGTTCGAATCGACTTCTTGCTGGCCATAACGGACGAGGTAATCGAGCTTCTGCGTGGGTTGGTGCCACACCGAAACCGCCCAGCTGGTGGCGTCGAACTTGGAGTCCCAGTTCTGTCCGGGATTGCGGAAGTCCGGCGCGGTGTTGATGTTCTCCGAGTCGATCCAGTTGAAGTCGACCTGCATGTCCTCGAGCGGCAGGAAGACGACCCGCACCCGTGCGTACGACCGCTCGAAGGGCGCCGGCGCGGTAAACGGCTGCGTGATGTCCGCCTCGTCGATCTCGGCGTTCATCCGGAACCACCGGACGGGCTTCAACCAGAAGGCGGCGAGCCAGCCCTTGTCGTCCTTGGATTCCCAGTCGTTTTCGCGAAGACCGCCAACGTCAAAGCCGTCGCGCGTCAGCTCGCGATCAATCGAGCGATACCCCGCCCGAACCCCGAACATCTTGAGCGGTCGCCAATCCAGCACGACCGAGCCCGTTGAGTTCTGGTAGTCCCAGAAGGTATCGCTGCCGGGGCTCCCGTCTCCGTCGGGATCCTCGGGCGTGCCGTCGCCGTCGAGGTCACGATCGATCCGGCCCGTGTACTTGCGTTGCACATCGCGATACTGCAAGTGGATGTCCAGCGTGCGATGCAGCCTCGCCGAAAGCCCGGCGTCGTACAACTGATGGTCGCCTTCGAGGTTCGACCGGGCCGTGCCGATATCCGGAACGCAGACGTCCCCCGCGACGATCGCGTCACAGGTTGCGTCGGTGCTGCAGGCCGTGGCGGACTGCGCACACGTTCCACCGAACTCGGCGCCGCTGAAATCGGTGCCAAGCTGCACGACGTCGGTCGTGCTCCTGAGCGTCTCGTCGCCC
>JBFJTV010000248.1:0-4959 GCA_041625075.1 Candidatus Polarisedimenticolaceae bacterium
CATTTCGCCCGAGGAGCGTGAGATCCTGAGGCTCGTGGACGGGACCTCCACGGTTGAGGAGATCGTCGACCGCAGCCACCTCGGTGAGTTCGACGTCTACCGCACGCTGTACGAGTTGCTCAACCGCCATTTGCTCGAAGGGGTCCACCCCTCCATCACGAGGCACGGTTCGCGGACAAAGGGGACCGTGAGACGCCTGGCCGCACGGGTGTCCCTGCTCGGTGTGTTGGCTCTCGCGGTGTTCTCGATCGTCACGATCGCACGCAACCCGATTACCCCGTGGAAGATGGCGCTCGAGAACGAGGACTCGGCGCGGCTCAAGGGCTACGCCAGCCGTGGACGCATCAGCGAGGTCGACCGGGCCCTGCGGGTCTTCTACCTCGACCGCGGCACCGTCCCCCCGAAGCTCGACGTCCTGGCGGAGAACGGCTACCTCCAGAACCGGGACCTGCTCGATCCCTGGGGGCGCGAGTACGGCTTCGAGCTCAGCCCGGGGGGGTACCGCATCGTGGGTCTGGACGCCGAGGGCGTCCCGGATTCGTCGTTTTCACCGAGCCGGCGCTTCAGTGCCGCCCAGCGCATGATGCTCCTCGGGCTCGGTCCGGACGACGCGGAGGAACTCGGGCCGTCCACTCCTTGACACACCGGCACTCAGGTCTTAAACACCGCTGACTCGAACGACGGGTCGAAAATGTGCCACAGGGAGTGGATTTTTATGAGCAAGATCATCGGTATCGATTTGGGAACCACGAACTCGGTGGTGGCGGTCATGGAGGGCGGCAAGCCCACGGTGATCACCAACCCCGAGGGAAACCGCATCACACCGTCGGTGGTGGCGGTAACCGAGAAGGGCGAGCGGTTGGTGGGCCAGGTGGCCAAGCGCCAGGCGGTCACCAACCCGGAGAACACCATCTACTCCACCAAGCGCTTCATGGGCCGGAAGTACCAGGAAGTGCAGGAGGAGATCCGGATGGTCCCGTACAAGGTCGAGGCGGCCGACAACGGCGACGTCCGGATCGTCATCCAGGGCAAACCTTACGCGCCCCCGGAGGTTTCTGCGCGCGTGCTCCGCAAGCTCAAGGAGGCGGCCGAGGCGCACCTCGGCGGCACCGTCGATCGGGCGGTGATCACGGTTCCGGCCTACTTCAACGACGCGCAGCGCCAGGCGACCAAGGACGCCGGACAGATCGCGGGTCTGCAGGTCGACCGGATCATCAACGAGCCGACCGCGGCGGCGCTCGCCTACGGTCTCGACAAGAAAAAGGACCAGACGATCGCGGTCTTCGACTTCGGCGGCGGGACCTTCGACATCTCGATCCTCGAGGTCGGGGAGGGCGTCGTCGAGGTCAAGGCGACCAACGGCAACACCCACCTCGGTGGGGACGATCTCGACCAGCGTGTCATCGAGTGGATCGTCGCCGAGTTCAAGAAGGAGCAGGGGATCGACCTTTCCGGAGACAAGATGGCGCTGCAGCGCCTCAAGGAGGCCGCCGAGAAGGCGAAGTGCGAGCTCTCCTCGGTTCCGGAGACCGAGATCAATCTGCCGTTCATCACCGCTGACGCCGGCGGTCCGAAGCATCTTCAGATGAAGCTCAACCGCGCGAAGTTCGAGTCGCTGGTGGAGGATCTCCTCGCGAAGACGCTCGAGCCGCTCAAGAGCGCGATGTCGGACGCGGGGCTCGAGAAGGGACAGATCGACGAGGTCGTCCTCGTGGGTGGTTCGACCCGAATCCCGAAGGTCCAGCAGATCGTGACCGAGTTCTTCGGCAAGGAGCCCCACAAGGGTGTGAACCCCGACGAGGTCGTCGCCGTCGGCGCGGCGATCCAGGCGGGGGTGCTCGCCGGTGACGTCAAGGACATCCTCCTGCTCGACGTCACGCCGCTGACGCTGGGGATCGAGACGCTGGGTGGGGTCTTCACCAAGCTGATCCCGCGCAACACGACCATCCCGAGCCGGAAAAGCGAGATTTTCTCCACCGCTGCCGACGGACAGACGAGCGTCGAGGTCCACGTGCTCCAGGGCGAGCGTGAGATGGCGACCAACAACACGACCCTGGGTCGCTTCCATCTGGACGGGATCGCCCCGGCGCCGCGCGGCGTGCCCCAGATCGAGGTGACCTTCGACATCGACGCCAACGGTATCGTCCACGTTTCGGCCAAGGATCTCGGAACCGGGAAGGAACAGAAGATCGCCATCACGGCTTCGTCCGGTCTCGACAAGAAAGAGGTCGAGGAGATGGTGAGGGACGCCGAGTCGCACGCCGCCGACGACAAGGAGCAGCGCGAGCGTGTCGAGCTGAGGAACAAGGCGGACCAGATGGTCTACCAGGTCGAGAAGACGCTCAAAGAGGCGCCGGAGCAGGTCACCGAGGACGACAAGAAGCCCGTCGTCGAGGCCGTCAACGAGGTCAAGACCGCGCTCGGCAATGACGACATGGGCACCATCAGCGGGGCGCTCGAGCGGCTGGAGAAGGCGGCCCACCGTCTGGCCGAGGTGATCTACCGGAACCAGGCCCCCGAGGGTCAGGCCGGCGACCACGCCCATGCCGGCGCCGGAGCGCGCGCTTCGACAGGGTCAGCGGGGACGGGCGGCGATGACGTCATCGACGCCGAGGTCGTCGACAGCGACGATTCGAAGAACTGAGGGCGGGGGCCGTCCGGGGATTCTCCCTGGGGGCCCCACGATAGGGGCACCGACATGTCACAGGGTCAATGGGATCCGATGAAAGAGCTGGCAAAGGTCCAGGAGCGGATGAACAGCCTGTTCGAGACCGCCATGGCTCGAACGGACTTCGACACCGGCGGGGGACTCGGGGCGTGGGTGCCGACCGCCGACGTCTACGAGACCGATGCCGCCCTTGTCTTCTGTCTGGAATTGCCCGGTCTGAGCCTGGAGGACATCGATCTCCGGCTCGAGGGTGACGAGCTGATCGTCGAGGGCGAGCGGCGGATTCTCGGCGAGCGCGGCGAGCAGTTCCATCGCGTGGAGCGGTCGTACGGCAAGTTCGCCCGGCGGTTCGCCATCCCATCCGCCGTTGAGAGGGACTCGGTCGAGGCGAAATACGAGAACGGAGTGCTGATCGTGACCCTTGCAAGAAAGACCGGCGCCCAACCGGGGCCGATCAAGGTCGAGATCCGGTGAGATGAGCGTGACCGCACCCCGGGACGCCGAGGGATATTTCCTGATCAGCTACGTCTCGCAGCGTTACGGCGTTCATCCGCAGACCCTGCGGCAGTACGAGAGAGCGGGTCTGCTCACGCCAATGCGTAGCCGCGGCAATACAAGGCTGTATTCGAGAAACGATCTCGAGCGGCTCGAGCGAATCCTGGGGCTGACCCGGGAGATGGGCGTCAACCTCGCGGGCGTCGAGATCATCCTGCGTCTTCGCGACAGAGTCGAGGAGCTCCAACGCCGTCTCGGAGCCAATCTCGGCTAAGTTACCTTGCGTGCTATACTTCGCCTCCTGTCTCACGGTGGAGAATGGAAGAACAACGCGAAGAAACAGGAGGCTCTGGCTCAGCATCGCTCAAGAAGTACCTGCGTGAAATCTCTCGGTTGTCGCGGGTCACACCCCAGGAAGAGCGCGAGCTAGGCCACGCAATCCAGAAAGGCGACAAGGAAGCTCTGAGGCGTCTCGTCGAGGCCAACCTCAGGTTCGTGGTGTCGTATGCAAAACGCTACCGCGGATGCGGGCTGTCTTTCCTGGATCTGATCAACGAGGGCAACATCGGGCTGATCGAGGCGGCCAAGCGCTTCGACCCCGGAAAGAAGGTCAAGTTCATCACCTACGCGGTGTGGTGGGTCCGGCAGGCGATCATCCACGCGCTTTCCGACCAGAGTGGCGCCTTTCGTCTCCCGCAAAAACAGGCCAATCTCCTGTACCGCATCGGCAAGGCGCAGTCCCACCTACGGAATCAACTCAGACGCAACCCGTCGCCCGAAGAGATCGCCAAGAAGCTGGAGGTCACGGTCGAGGAGGTCACCAACCTGATCAAGGTGGCCGACGACAACATCTCGCTGTCCGCGGTCATCGACGAGGAGCACGAGTTTCACCTCCAGGACAAGCTCGAACAGGACATCATCCCGGCGGCCGATATGGTCTACCTCCGCTCGTCTCTCAAGGGCCTGCTGCGCAACGCCCTCGACGAGCTGGACGAGAAGGAGGAACGGGTTCTGCGGTTACGTTTCGGTCTCGACGGCGCCGATCCCAAGACGCTCAAGGAGATCGGCGAGATGATGAATCTCTCGCGCGAACGCATCCGCCAGATCGAGGCGCAGGCCCTCGAGAAGTTGAACCGGTCTCAGAAGTGCCAGCAGCTCAGGGGTTATCTCAACTGAGACCCGCGCGGGGACGGCGATGGACATAACGGTTTCGACCACCTGCCCGCGGTGCCGGGGGACGGGGTTCGAGATTCGGACTCGCGAAGACGGCGCCAGCACCGCCGTCGCATGCGAGTGCTCGATCCAGCACCTGGGCGACCGCCTGATCCGGGAAGCCGGGATTCCCCGCCGCTACGATCACTGCACGCTCGACTCCTTCGAGATCCACGACAAGAGCCACGAGAAGGCGCTCAAGATCGCACGCGAGTGGCTAGAGCGCTGGCCGCTCAACGTCGAGCACGGCATTTTTCTGCTGGGTCGCCCCGGAACCGGGAAGACCCACCTCGCGGTCGCGATCGCACGCGAGCTCGCGGCCACGAAGGGGACCCGCGTCAGGTTCCACGAGCAACGCGAGCTTCTCAAGGCGCTCCAGGGGACGTTCGACGCCGGTGCTTCAGCGACGTCGTCGGAGGTCCTCGCCCCGATCCGTGAGGTCGAGCTCCTCGTTCTCGACGACGTCGGAGCGGGACGAACGACCCCGTGGGCGCGCGAGGTCCTGCACGACATCATCTCGCACCGCTACAACGAGAAGCTGCCGATGATCATGACCTCCAACCACGAGACCGGTGCCGACGCCG
>JBFJTV010000249.1:0-4900 GCA_041625075.1 Candidatus Polarisedimenticolaceae bacterium
ACCCCGAATCCCGGACAGGAAGACACCGACGGCGATGACGACGGCGATGCGTGCGACGACGACGACGACAACGACGGTCGCTCTGACGGCAACGACAACTGCCCGCTGGTCGCCAACCCGGCACAACTGGACGCGGACGGCGACGGTCTGGGGGATCTATGCGACCCGTGCACCGATCGCGACGGTGACGGCTGGGGGTCACCCGGAGATGCCATGTGCGTCGGCGGCGCGGGCGATGACTGTGACGACAACGACGCCTCGATCCACCCGGACGGACCCGAGGTGTGCGACGGCGTGGACAACGATTGCAATGCCGCCGTTGACGAGGCGCAATGCGAAGACTTCGACATCAATGGCGACGGAATCGTGGACGGCGTCGAGCTGGCGTGGTTGGGCCGGGCGTTCAATTTGACGAGCGGCAACTGGTGGTTCGCCATCGACTACACGATGGACGGCCGTGTGGACGGCAACGATCTGGCCATTCTCGGCGCTGTGTGGCGCTGTGTCGCCCCGGGCCCAGTGTGCCAGTGAACAACATCAAGAGCAAGACAATGAGAGGATCGAAGATCGCATGGGTCGGGGTCGTTATCGCGGCCCTGCTCGCGACGGCGGGTTGCGGTGGCGGCGGCAGCCGGACGGCCGGTTCCGTGTCGTCGTCGTGCCTTTCCTACGCGCCGGCGTCGGGGCCCGTGAACTCGACCGTGGTGACCTCGCGAGGGAGTGGAAGCAGCTGCTCCGTTCTCGAGCTCGAGTTCATTATCACCAACGTCACCGACGTCTTTACCGGGTCGTTCACGGTCAACTACGACCCGTCGTTCATGAGCTTCGACGCGGCCTCGGTGACCGGGTCGTACCTCGGCTCCGACGGCGCCACCCTCGACGTCCAGGAGACCTCGACCACGGGGCAGGTCGCGATCGGTGTGACACGAATCCGTCCCCCCGACACCGGTATCGACTTCACCGGGGCGAACCAAGTCCTGATCAAGACCATCTTCGTCCGCACGCAGTCCAGCGGGACCGCCATGGCCACGCTCACCATCACCGACGGCAAGCTCCTCGGGAGCGAGACCCCGCCGGTCGAGAAGCCGGGGATCATCTGGCACGGCGGCGACGTCACCCTCGACTAACCCGCATCTCACAGGGACGTGTACCCAACCCCCCAAATGGGGACGTGTACCAAATCGCCGATTTAGGGACACCTTAACTTTTTTTTAGCTGTCCCTAAACCGGGGTTTTTGTACCCGTCCCCGGCGGTTGTGGGTGCTATCCTTCCCTCTCCAATAGCCAAAAAACGAACTGTTTCACCATCACCGGGCGCCGTGGGCATGGGGCCTGACCGCGCGCCACGTACGGGGGTTAAGGATGCAGATAGAAGGGTTCAATCTCGACGGGATGGTGGCCACCGCCACCGATCTGATGTCCGCCTGGGGACTGCAAGTCGTCGGCGCAATTGTCGTCCTGATCATCGGCTTCGTGGTTGCCAAGATCGTCCGGGGAGCGGTCCACAAGGGTCTCGAGCGCTCGAAGCTCGATAACACGCTCGTCCCGTTCCTCTCGAAGATGGTCTACTACCTTGTTCTCATCTTCGTCCTCGTGGCCGTCCTGAGTCTGTTCGGGATCGAGACGACCTCGTTCATCGCCGTGCTCGGCGCTGCGGGCTTCGCGGTCGGTCTGGCCATGCAGGGCACGCTGTCCAACTTCTCGGCCGGAGTCATGCTGCTGTTCTTCCGACCGTTCGGTGTCGGCGACTACATCGAGGCGGGCGGTACCGCCGGTTCGGTGAGGGAGATCGGCGTCTTCGCGACGACTCTCAACACGCCCGACAACGTCCGGATCATCGCGCCGAACTCGTCCGTCTTCGGATCGATCATCAAGAACTACGCCGCCAACCCGACGCGACGCAACGACATGGTGATGGGAATTTCCTACGACGACGACATCGGCAAGGCCATCGAGGTCATCAACCGCTGTCTCAAGGAAGACCAGCGCGTCCTGCAGGACCCGGCACCGGTCGTGGCCGTCTCCGAGCTGGCCGATTCGTCGGTCAACCTCGTCGTTCGCCCGTGGTGCGCCAAGGAAGACTACTGGGGTCTCCGCTTCGATCTCACTCGCAGGATGAAGGAGCAGCTCGAGGCGGCCGGGTGTTCGATCCCGTACCCGCAGACCGACGTCCATCTTCATCAACCCTCCACCGCCGCCTGATGGGATCAGGCACTTCAAACGTTTCAGTTTCCAAACGGAAACGAACGTTTGTCACTGCGGTCGTGGCACTTATGGCCTTGACGGCCTCCCCGGTCCAACCGCAGCCGGTACCGGATGTCGAAGAAAAAGAGGGTGAGCCGCTCGAATCGGCGCTGATCGAGACAACCGGCGTCACGCTGATGCTCCTGGACGTGGTCGTCACCGACAAGCAGGGGCGATTCGTCCGGGGCCTCACCCGGGACGATTTCGACGTCGTTCTCAACGGCCGCTCGTGGCCGATCTACAGCGTTGACGATCTGTGCGGCTGCCCGGAGGGGCCGCACCTCGCCGACACGCCCCCGTCACCCGAGACGACGACCCGACCGCCGGACCGGCGCGCCTCGGATCCCGGTGCGCCCGCGAGCCCGGCTCCCGAGGCCGAGCGGATCAGCTACGTCCTCTACCTCGACTTCAGCCAGCTCCAGGGCGACGGCCGCGACAACGCGCTGGCCGAGGCCCGCCGCTGGGTCCTCGACGTCAAGCGCCCGACCGACAGCGTCATGGTCGCCGCCTTTGCGACCGTAGCCGGCCTTCGCGACCTGACCGGGTTCACGACCGACGGCGATGCGCTCCTCGCGGCGCTCGACGAGGCGGCGACCAACCCCGATTTCATGGACTCGTTCCCCAACGGGCATCGCTTCCGCATCCAGCAGTGCATCACTTGTTGCGACAACTGCACCCTCCCGATCCCGTGCCGCGACTGCTGCCCCGACTGCAAGATCAACGCGACCGAGGAGTACTACCACGGCCGCAACGCGCTTCGCGCCCTCCAGCGTCTCCTGGTACGGCTCGAGGAGATCCCGGGTCGAAAGATGCTGTTCATGTTCCACCAGAACAACGTCATCTACCCGCGGGCGCTCTATCCGATGCTCCTCGAGCTCGATGTCGGAGACCACGTCGTCGAGCTCGACCGGACCGCCGCCGAGGCGACGACCTCCCGCACGGCGGTCTACACCGCCTACGCCGGTAACGAGCCGAATCTGTTCGGGCCGCTCGGCAGCAACGCCGTCAACTTCGGCGCCAACCTCGCGAACTTCACCGGGGGAGACTACAACCGCACGATCGCCACGCTCGACGAGATGACCGGCGCGGCCGGCCGCGATTGCGAGTGTCTGTACCGCATCGGCTTCGAGCCCCCGGACCCCGAAAAGGGCAAGGTCTACCGCGCGAAGGTCTATGCCGCGGGGCTTGGGATCAAGTACAGCTACCGCGTGCAGAACCTCACACCGATGGATCGCTGGTGGAGAGAAGCAACCAACGTCATCGTGGCCCGCGACTCGACCGATCTCCCCATCGCCGCGGCGCTCGTCCCGATCGCGCCCGACGACAAGGGTTGGGGCGCCGCGATCCAGGTCGTCGTGGACGTCTCCGCGCTCGTCCTCCTGCCGGGTGGCGGCGACGAGTCCCGCGGGCAGTGGGAGGTCGGCGCGCTTCTCGAGAGAAACGGCGACAAGCACTGGGAAATGCTCGGAGTCTCGAGCGTCACACGATCGGCCGGCCAGGAGACGACCGATCTCGTCGTGCACGAGCGCAAGATGAGCTTTCTCAAGCCCGGCACCTACACGCTCGGGGCGTTCGTCCACGACAAGGTCGGCGATGTCTTCGGCGGAACCGAGATCGAGATTGTCCTGCCCAAGCTCGACGACCCCGTCGTCATCGGCCCCGTGCTGATGCGGCTGGACCGGACGTGGGTGCGCACCGGGCTCCCGCTCTTTGACAAGAAGGAGCGCAAGGCGACACCGACGCGCACGCGCTCGGTCAGTCGGGGTCCGATTCCGGCGAGCGCGCGGGCCATCGACGCCGGGCAGAGAATCGAAGCCTGGACCTGGATCTGCCCCTCGGATTCGCAGGTGCAGGGCAAAGCGGTCCGGTACGTCTCTTATCAGGGCGAGCCGATCTTCAGTTTCGACCCCGTCGAGCAAAAGGCTGACGGCAACTGTTTCCAGGTTCGTGACGTTATCGAAACGGCCGAGCTCGAGACCGGGCGCTACGCTGTCCACGTCCGCTGGAGGGAGACGACCATGGAAGAACCCGTGGTGTCCGAGACGAGTTTCGAGATCCCCGGCCGACCGACGGCGGAGACGGCCTCGGTCGCCCCGGGTCGCTGACCCGGGAAGGGGAAGGTGACCACGTGAAAAAGCTGTCGGTGGTTCAGGTCGGTCTCGGTCCCATCGGTCGCGCCGTCGCGCGACTCGCTGCCGAACACCCGGCGTGCGATCTCGTCGGTGCCGCGGACGTCGCGCCACAACTTGCCGGGAGCGATCTCGGAAAAGTGCTCGGTCTCGAGCCGAGCGGTGTCCAGGTCGACGGCTCGATCGGTTCGCTGCTCGACCGGGTCCGCCCCGATCTCGTTCTCCACACCACCGGCTCGTTTCTCGTGGGCGTCGTGCCCGAGCTCGGGGAGATCGTCGGACGGGGCGTCTCGGTCGTCTCCACCTGCGAGGAGCTGACCTATCCGTTCTACCGCCACCCGGAGCTTGCCCGCGATCTCGACGCGCGGGCGGCGGCGCAAGATGTGGTCGTGATCGGAACCGGAGTCAACCCGGGGTTCGTCATGGACAAGCTGATCGCCACGGCCCTTGCGGCGTGCAGTCGTGTGGACCGCGTCCGGGCGCTCCGGGTCGTTGATGCCTCGACGCGCCGCGAACCGCTCCAGCGC
>JBFJTV010000250.1:0-4880 GCA_041625075.1 Candidatus Polarisedimenticolaceae bacterium
GCGTCGCGGAGGAGGCGGTGTCCGCGGCGCCGTGGTGCACCGCGTGCCGCCCCGACCTGTTCTTCTCCTACCGCCGGGACGGCGCCGCGGCGGGGCGACTGATGGCCGCGCTGGGAGCGCTCCGGGAGTCCGGGGGGCGTGCTTGACGGCTTCGGCCGGTTGAGTCAGAATCCCTCGTTCGTTTAGTGTAAATACTGGGAACGGCGTCCCGATTGACTCAAACGACCGGCGGCGTCCAGACCGGAGACGGCCCATGTCCATTCTGGGTACGATTGACTCCCTTCTGGCGATGAGCACGCCACCGGGCGGCGCCCAGGACCAGAACCTTTTGTGGCAGTTCGCCCCGTTCATCCTGATCATCGCGGTCTTCTACTTTCTCGTGATTGCCCCCCAACGCAAGCGCCAGAAGAAGCACGCGGAGATGCTCTCGAACCTGAAGAACGGTGACAAGATCGTCACCCAGGGCGGGCTCTACGGCACCGTCGCGGGCGTGTCGGACACGGTCGTCCAGGTTCGAATCGCCGACGGCGTCAAGATCGAGGTTGCCAGACACGCCGTCTCCGGGTTACGCGGCGAGACCGACGGCCAATCATGACCAGTCCTCTTCTCGGTAAGTTCGCCCTGATCTTCGTCGTCATTGCCGCCGCGGTGTTCTTCGTCTACCCCCCGGAAGACAAGATCGCGCTCGGGCTCGACCTCCAGGGCGGATCGCACATCATCATGCTGGCGGACACCGGCTCGGCGTTGAAGTACGAGACCGATCAGGCGATCAACCGCATCGGCCAGGTGCTCAAGGACGAGCTTCTCAACTACGACTCGATCGTCGGCATCGGGCCGACGGAGTTCGAGGTCCGCGGTACCGACGCCGACGCGCGAGCGCAGGTTCGCGACATCATCGCGACGCAAGCCGACAGCTGGCAGATCCTCGAGCCGGGAGCGGGGACCTGGCGCGTCAGCATGCCCGCGCAGCTCAGGCAGTTCTACGAGACCCAGGCGATCGAGACGTCGATCGACATCATTCGTAAACGCATCGACTCCTTTGGCGTCAAGGAACCGACGGTACGGAAGCAGGGAATGTCGGGTGACCGGATCCTCATCCAGCTCCCCGGGGTCCAGGATCCGCAGCGCGCCAAGGATTTGATCTCGAAACCCGCCAGGCTCGAGTGGAAGGCAGTGACCTATCCACCCGAGGTCACCAACTTCGGAAACTGGACGCCACCGCCCTCGCGCGACGCGCTCCTCGCGATGTTCGGCGGCAGCCTTCCTGAGGACACCGAGCTCTTTCCGGAGGACAGCGTCCGGACGGACGGACCCGAGCGCGATTCGATCACCTTCTGGTGGCCGCTCAAGCGGGTCTCGGTGGTCGCGGGGACGGATCTGAGGGGGGCGCAGCGGAGCTCGGACGAGCTCGGGCGCGCCCAGGTCAACTTCGAGCTAACCCAGGAAGCCGGGAAGCGTTTCTACGTCGCGACCCAGGAAAACCTCGGAAAGAAAATGGCCATCGTTCTCGATGGCAAGGTCCTTTCCGCCCCGGTGATCGAGGATGCCATTCGTGACCAGGGCCGGATCCGCGGCGCCTACACCATCGAGGAGGCGGATGACTTCGCGCGGCAGCTGCGGTCGGGCGCGATCACGACCGACGTCAAGATCATCGAGGAACGCACGGTGGGTCCGTCGCTCGGGCGGGACTCGATCCGGGCCGGTCTGATCGCGGCGCTCGGGAGCTTCGCCGGTGTCCTGCTGTTCATGGTGATCTACTACCGCCTGTCGGGCATCAACGCGGTCATCGCGCTCGCGTTGAACATCCTGATCGTGCTGGGCGTGATGGGCTACTTCGGCGCGACCCTGACGCTGCCGGGCATCGCGGGACTGATCCTGACCGTCGGCATGGCGGTGGACAGCAACGTTCTCATCTTCGAGCGCATTCGCGAGGAGCTCCGGCTCGGGAAGACGGTTCGCTCGGCCGTCGACCAGGGATTTGCCCGGGCGTTCATGACGATTCTCGATTGCAACGTGACGACGCTCGTGGCCGCGTTCTTCCTGTTTTCCTACGGCACCGGTCCCGTCCAGGGGTTTGCCGTCACCCTCATCACGGGACTGACCGCGTCGATGTTCACGGCGGTGTTCGTTTCGAGGCAGATCTTCGAGCTCGTTCTCGGCCAGCGCGGCCGCATCGAGTCGTTGAGCATCTAAACCACTAAAGGACGCCCGGCGTGTTCCAGATCCTGAAGAATCCCAGCTTCGATTTCATGAGCAGGCGGAACGTCTGGCTGACGGTCTCGCTCGTCGTCGTCACCGCGGCTGCCGCCGTGCTTGCGGTCAACGGTCTCAGCCTGGGCACCGAGTTCACCGGGGGCTGGGAGCTCCGGATCAAGTTCGTAGAGAGCCCCGACGTCAGCGGGATCCGGGCGGCGCTCGCCTCCGGCGGGGTCGCCAACACGCAGGTCACCACGATCGGCGTTCCCACCGACAACGAGGTCTACGTCAAGGTCGGGCTCAAGGCCGAGGGTCAGGAAGACTCTGAGGACGTCGCCAGGACGGTCGTCGGCCTGTTGACGCCTCCGTCGGCCGAGGAACGGCGCGCGGCGGGGATGCTCAACCTCAACCAGACGAGCGAGACGGATCTCCATGAAAAGCTTTTCGGAGTGACCGGTCTGAGCGACGAGCAGGCCGGGGCCCTCGCGAAGGAGATTCTCGACCTTCGACGCGAGGTCGCGATCTTCCACTCGATCGAGGACGTCGCGGGCGTTCCCGGAATGACCCCCGAGGTCATGGACTACCTGCGGAAGCAGACTTTCGTGGGCCCCCTTGCCCTCCGCGGACAGTCCTATATCGGCCCGGCGATCGGCCGCGAGTTGATGCAAAAGGCGCTATTCGCGATCCTTGGCTCTCTGGCGGGGATGCTGATCTACATCTGGATCCGTTTCGAGTTCCAGTGGGGGCTCGCGGCCGTGGTCGCCCTCGCCCACGACTCGATCATCACCCTCGGTCTGTTCTCGCTGTTCGGCAAGGAGCTGAGCCTGCCCGTTGTCGCGGCCTTTCTGACCCTGATCGGATACTCGGTCAACGACACCGTGGTGGTCTTCGACCGCGTCCGGGAGGATCTCAAGCTCAAGGGAGCGACCATGACCCTCGAGTCGGTCATCAACCTGGCGATCAATCAGACCCTGAGCAGGACGATCATCACGTCGGGCCTGACGTGGGTCGTCGTCGTGAGCCTTCTGCTGTTCGGCGGCGCGGCCCTCAACGCCTTTGCCTTCGTGCTCGTGGTGGGTGTGCTCGTCGGGACGTACTCGTCGATCTATGTCGCAAGCCCGATCCTGCTCATCTGGAAGCGGTTCGCCGGGCGCCGCCGGGGGTCGCGGTCGCCGTCGCGCCGCCGACGCTCCGCCAAGAAGGTGCGCTCGCGGCCGGCATGATCTGCCGGGGTCGATCGTCCCCGCTATTCAGTCCTATAATCGAGATTCCTTAGCCTGGTTTAGCCGGGTTCGTGCCCGGATGCGGGTGGGGTGTGCAGGGGACGATGGTCAGACGGTTCGAGGACATTCTCGAACGGGTCGAGCAGTACAACCCGGACGCGGACATCGACACGCTCCGCCGCGCCTACGTGTACTCGGCCAAGGAGCATCGCAACCAGGTCCGCCGGTCCGGTGACCCCTATCTCGTCCACCCGCTTGCGGTGGCCTACATCCTCGCCGATCTGGAGCTCGACACCTCGAGTATCGTCGCGGGTTTGTTGCACGACGCCGTCGAGGACACGCTGACCACGATCGACAACGTCGAGGAGTACTTCGGCGAGGACGTCGCCCATATCGTCGAGGGCGTGACCAAGATCTCCAAGCTGGAGTTCAGTTCGCAGCGGGTCGCCGAGGCAGAGAACCTCCGGAAGATGATCCTCGCGATGGTGGACGACATCCGGGTCATCCTCGTCAAGCTCGCCGATCGCCTCCACAACATGCGGACGTTGCAACATCTCGAGCCGAAAAAGCGCGTCCGGATCGCACGCGAGACGTTCGAGATCTACGCGCCGCTGGCCAATCGCTTGGGGATGGGCCGGATCAAGGCCGAGCTTGAGGATCTGTCCTTCAAACACCTCGAGCCCGACGCGCACAAGACTCTCTCGAACGCTTTGGCGCGGCGCCGCAAGGTCAGCGACGAGTTCATCGAGGAAATCCGCGAAAAGCTCTCGACGGCCCTTTCCGAGCAGAACATCGAGGCGGAGATTACCGGTCGCATCAAGAGCACCTACTCGATCTACCGCAAGATGAAGGCCCAGAAAATCAGCATCGACGAGGTCTACGACTACATCGCGTTCCGCATCCTGACGGAGAACGTCAAGGACACCTACGGCGCCCTGGGAATCGTGCACTCGATCTGGTCCCCGGTCCCCGGCCGGATCAAGGACTACATCGCGATGCCGAAGCCGAACATGTACCAGTCACTTCATACGTCGGTGATGACGGACAAGGGCCACCCCTTCGAGGTCCAGATCCGCACCCGCGAGATGCATCGCGTGGCCGAAGAGGGCATCGCCGCGCACTGGCACTACAAGGAGTCCGACAAGATGTCGGCGCAGGAGGCCGAGAAGGTCGCCTGGCTTCGCGGCATCATGGACTGGCAACAGGATCTCAAGGACCCCCGCGAGTTCGTCGAGGCGGTCAAGGTCGATCTCTACCCCGAAGAGGTCTACACCTTCACCCCCCGCGGACAGGTCCTGTCGTTCCCGCGCGGTGCGACGCCGATCGACTTTGCCTACGCGATCCACACCGAGGTCGGACACCAGTGCGTCGGGGCCAAGGCCAACGGGAGAATCGTCCAACTGAAGTACGAGCTGAAGAACGGCGACATCGTCGAGATCCTGACGCAGGCCAACCACCACC
>JBFJTV010000251.1:0-4876 GCA_041625075.1 Candidatus Polarisedimenticolaceae bacterium
GGACGAACCACCTGTTCCGCAACGACGGCGGGACCTTCACCAACGTTGGCGGCCCCACCGGCACCAATGTCTGCATCGACTGCATGGGCATCGGTCTCGGAGACATGGACCGCAACGGCTTTGCCGACATGTACTTGACCAACACACCCCCCGGCAACGCCCTGTTGCTCAACCAGGATGGCTCGACTTTTGTGGACTCCGCGACGACTGCGGGAGTGTCGTCGTACGCGACCGGGTGGGGTAACATCTTCTTCGACTACGACAACGACACGCATCTCGATCTGTACGTTTGCAACTCCGACGCCCCGAACCGGCTCTACGAGTACGACGGAGCTTTTCCCGCGACCGACATCGCCGGGGCGGTCGGGGTGGCCACGGTCGGAACGCACTTCACGGTCTCCGCCGCGGACATCGACGATGACGGCGACCTCGATCTGCTGGTGTCGGGCGCCAACGAGGTCGTACGGCTGTACATCAATCACGAGGGTTCCACCCGTAACTGGCTCAAGGTCCGCCCCGTCGGGCCGTCGCCCAATACACAAGCGGTGGGTGCGGTCATCGAGATCACCGTTGGGGAGCAGACCTGGACCCGCGAGGTGTTCTGCGGGATTGGCTTCAAGTCCGACTGGCCCACGACCCAACACTTCGGTTTGGGGACTGCGGCGATGGTTGACCGGGTCATGATCACGTGGCCTGACGGCACGCAGGGGATCCTCGAAGATGTCCCCGCCAACCAGGAGATCGTCCTCCAGGACTCCGATTTCGACGGCTCGCTCGACGGAGCCGACTGCGCCCCGGGCGACTCGAGCCTGTGGGGAACGCCGGGCGAGGTCCTGAACGTCCAGCTGCAGCATGACTCGCCCAGCGGCGAGACCGCGCTGAGCTGGGATCCACCTGCCGATCCCGGCGCGACGAACGTGTTCTACGACGTGCTCCGCTCGGACGATCCGGAGGTCTTCACGGCGCCCGCGACCTGCGTCGAGTCGAACGACACCGACATGACGGCGACGGACGCCGTCACGCCGGCCGCCGGAACGGGGTCCTACTATCTCGTGCGTTGCGAGAACGGCTGCCCCGCCGGTCTCGGGACTCTCGGGATGCGTTACGACGGGGAAAGGACGGGGCTCGTCTGCCCGTAGCCTGTTTTCCCACGTTCGGGGTTACGATCTCTTCTCACGCCCTCTTCGGGTGAACATCCGCGACGAAACGGAGAGGATGTCGGTGTCGTCTGAGATACGCGAGCTTGCTCCGGGGTTTCAGTTGTTTTCGGCGCAGTCGTTGTCGCGGTTTGTGCTGACCTGTGAGCACGCGACGCACCGACTCCCCGTTCCCACCCCGCGGGGGACGCGTTTTCGCGATCTTCTTCGGTCCCACTGGGGATGGGACATCGGCGGCTGGGGCCTGACCCGCGAGCTCGCGCGACGGCTGTCGGCGCCGGCCGTTGGCGGGCGGTGGTCGAGGTTGTTCATCGACCTCAACCGTCCGGTGTCGGACCCGACGCTCATTCGCGACGAGGCGGGAGGCGAGCGTCTTCCGTGGAACCGCCGGTTGGGCCGGCGCGAGAAAGAGCGCCGGGTCGTCGAGATCCACGCGGACTACCACAACCGGATCGACCGGTTGCTCATCCGCCACCTGGTGCGCGGGATCCAGCCAGCCATCATCGCGATCCACACCTTCACCCCGGAGGAGTTCGACGGCAGAAGCCGCCGGTTCGATGCCGGGGTGCTGTTCGCCTCCGAAGCGCTGGCGGCGCACCGGGCCGGCAAATCGCTGCGCGACGGCGGTCTGCGTGTCCGTTACAACGAGCCTTACTCGGGGTTGGCCGGGATGATGTACTCGGCCAACCGCCACGGAACGCACCACGAGCTTCCCTACCTGGAGCTCGAATTCAACCAGGTATTGTTCGAACAACCGACGGCGACACGGCGTCTGGCGACACTGACCGCCGCCGCGCTGAAGACCGCCTTCAACCGCAAGGGGCGCCCCGAGTCCCGGTAGTCATCGGTAGGGTAGGATGGAATACCTCGTCGTCTGCGCGACAGCGTTCTTTGCCGCCGGCATGACCCTGTTCTCCGGGTTCGGTCTGGGGACCCTTCTTCTTCCGGTTCTTGCGCTGTTCTTCCCCGTCGAGATCGCGGTCGCCGGAACCGCCGCGGTCCACCTTCTCAACAACCTCTTCAAGCTTTCGCTTGTCGGTCGTGACGCGGATCGAAGCGTGGTGCTCCGTTTCGGGGTTCCTGCCGCGGTCGCGGCGGTGGGCGGTGCGTTCGTCCTCACTTACCTCGCGGATCTCCCGGTCATCCACGATTACGAGCTCGGGAGCCGAACCGCCCAGATCACCCCGCTTGAACTCGTGATCGCCGCGCTCATCCTGGTCTTCGCATGGATGGATCTGTCACCTCGCGCCGGCCGGCTCGGTTTCGATCGAAGGTGGATCCCGCTCGGCGGTGTGTTCTCCGGGTTCTTCGGTGGGTTGTCCGGTCACCAGGGCGCGATGCGCTCGGCGTTTCTTATCAACGCGGGTCTGAGCAAGGAGGCGTTCATCGGAACCAGCGCCGCGTGTGCGGTACTGGTGGACGTCTCGAGGCTGCTCGTCTATGGCAGCTCGTTCTTCGGTCGTCACTTCGCGGTCATCGCCGAGGAGGGAGGCCTCTCGGTTCTGATCGCGGGCGCGCTGTCGGCCTTTGCCGGATCCTGGGTCGGTGCGCGTCTCGTCAAGAAGGTGACGCTCGTTGCGGTGCAGAGGGTCGTCGGTGCGCTGTTGCTGCTGTTCGCGATCGCGATGGGGGCCGGCGTGCTCTAGGAAGACGTTCCGACCGCTGCCGAGACGACGCGCCCGCGCCGCGCGCGAAACCATCCGCGCGCCACGGCTGCCAGGAGGAACAGGAAGAAGCACGAGAAAAAGCCAGTAGCGAACCCCAGGCTGTAGAACCGCCCGGCCTCGAGGTAGTAGTCGCGGGCCGAGAGACCAGGGTGCCACGGCAGGTTGTTGCTGGAGATCGTCCAGACGAAACCCGCCAGACCGACCACACACACTCCGAGACCGACCAGCGCCAGGGCGCCCGCGATCCACCTGTCCCTGGCTCGCGTCACGACTTCCTCCACCTCGTTCTGTGAAGTATTCGCCGGGAAGGATCGCCACGCCATTGCCATTTTTCGGCACCCTCTCGGGGACATGCCTTTGTTGCCGTTTTGGTGCCAGACCTCCCGTGGGAGGGCTCGCAGAACCACAAGATCCTCTAGGAGGTGTGGCACCAAACAGCCAACAAAGGCATGTCCCCACTGGCCTCCCTGATAGAATTGGGGTGAGATGGCTCGTCAAGACCTGAAGAACGGAACGGCGACGTGGGTGGTCAACCCTCGGGTTTACCGCCGTCGTCCCACGCGTGCTGTTCCGGTCGGAGACGTGGTCGTCGGGGGAAACAACCCGATTCGCGTGCAGTCGATGACCACGCCCGCCACGACGGATACTCGCGCGACAGTCGAGCAAATCGAACGCCTCGTCGAGGCCGGTTGCGAGATCGTCCGGCTGACCGTCCCGACCACGGCGGATGCCGACAATCTACCGAACATCCGGCGTGAGCTCGAGAACCGGCACATTCGCGTCCCGCTGATCGCCGACATCCACTTCACGCCGGCGGCCGCGCTCCGGGCGGCGGAGCACGTCGAGAAGGTCCGGATCAATCCTGGGAACTACGCCGACAAGAAGCGGTTCGCGGTCCGGGAGTACACCGAGGACGAGTATCGCTCGGAGCTCGAGCGGATCGAGAAGATCTTCGTGCCGCTGGTCAAGCGCTGCAGGGAGCTGGGCGTCGCGATGCGCATCGGGACCAACCACGGCTCGCTCTCCGACCGCATCATGAACCGCTACGGAGACTCGCCTGAAGGTATGGTCGAGTCCGCCCTCGAGTTCGTTCGAATCTGCGAGTCCCACGGCTACCGCGACCTGATCCTCTCGATGAAAGCGTCGAACCCGGTGGTGGTCTTGCAGGCCTATCGCTTGCTCGTCGAGCGGATGGGACACGAGAACATGGACTACCCTCTGCATCTCGGCGTCACCGAGGCCGGCGACGGCGAGGACGGACGGATCAAGTCGGCCGTCGGTATCGGCGCGCTCCTCGAAGAGGGCATCGGAGACACGGTGCGCGTCTCGCTCACCGAGGACCCGGTGGCCGAGATCCCGGTCGCCCGTGCACTGGTCGCACCGTTCAACGATCGTCTCGCGGCCGCGAAGCCGCCTAGCGAAACCGCACCGGCCGTGGCAATTGCTGGCAGAGGCTACGAACGTCGCCGGACGCACACCACCCGGGTCGGCCCACACGAGGTAGGGAGCAGTCACCGGGTCGTCGTCGAAGTGCCGCTCGTCAGCCCGTTGACCGACGCGAAGGCCGTCCGCGCCGAGCTCGATGCGCAGGTCGGTGTTCGCGTTCCCGAGGACACCCGTGCGGAGCTCGTCTCGGTCGCGATCGCGGATGTCGGGGAGATCGGGCACGTCGAGAAGTTGCGACGCTCGATGGAGCTGGTCGCCCCGGGGGTGGCGTTGTCAGTGCGGTTGACCTCGGATCCGAGCACGATCGACGCGACGGCGCTGCGCCGGTTCGCGGCGGCCGCGCACCGCCTTCACCTGTCTCTGGCCTCCCCGATCTCGGGCACGATCGACCGGCTTCTCGAGGCGGTGGACGCGAACGGGACAGCGTTGCTGATCGAGGCGACTTCGGCCACCGCCGATATCGACGACGCGGTCAAGACCGCGGTCGAGACGGCACGGCATGCATCCCGGGCCGGGATCGGCAACGTCCTGTTGACCGTCGATCCGATGGTCGGTCCCTCGCCGCTTCATTCCATGCGGTTACTGACCGCCGAGCTCGATGCGGCC
>JBFJTV010000252.1:0-4867 GCA_041625075.1 Candidatus Polarisedimenticolaceae bacterium
CGCCGCGGTGATCGTCGGTGCCGTCGTGCTCCTGCAGTGCTCGCGCATGCGATTTCGTTTTCGCCGCCGGCGTCCTTTCGCGAGGCGGGTTCTGCGACAGCCCGTCGTCAATCTCCCGCCACCGCGTTGTTCTTGGTTGTCGCGTAACTGACGACGGGAGCCCCGTCCCATCCCGGTTGGCGGCGGTAGATCCAGTACCACTGGTCGGGCCCGTCGCGAACCGCTCTCTCGAGGGCGGCACCCACATCCAGAGCGACCTTGTCGATCCGATCCCGTCCGGCCGTCGTCAGAGGATAGAAACGGGCCACGTTCATGCCGTCTTCGCGCCGGGTCACTGAACCGAAGATGACCGGCGAGCCCACGCGGCAGGCGAGTTCTGCCGGTCCCAGAGGCACGTTCATCCCGTGGCCCAGAAAGGGAACGCGGATGCGGTCGACACTGGTGCTCACTCGGTCCATCAAGCAGCCGAGGACCCCTCCGCGCTTGAGCCACCGAAACGCCGCGAGCGCGGTGCCGCGGCCCCGAACCAGCGTGCGGATCCCTCCCCGTTGTCGGAAATCGATCAGCCGCCGCTCGAGCCGCCGAAAACGCAGTGGACGCGCGATCACGGCCACGGGGTGGCCCGCCTGCGCCACGGTCAGGACACCCAGCTCCCAGTCGCCGAGGTGACCCGAGGCGAGCAGGGTCCCCCTGCCGGAGGCCAGGGACTCGTCGAAGGCATCGAGCCCTTCCGCGCGGATCCGGGTCATCGCGCGCTCGGGGGTCTGGCCCGTCGCCCACAACATCTCGAAGATCGTCCGCCCCGTGTTGGCCCACGCGCGCCAGTAGGCGCGGCTCGGATCGGCGGCGCCCGCACGCTCGAGGTTGGTGACGGTCAGCTTCTTCTTGCGCGGGGCGAGCAGCGCGGCAAGACGTCCGGCGCCCGCGCCGAGGCGGATGGCGACCCGCCAGGGAAGCCGGCCGATCAAGACGGTGATCGCCAGGGCCGCGAGATCGAGCGCGTTGACGAGGATCGAGGTGCGTTGTTCCATGCCGAATCCACGGCATGATACACCGGAGGCTAGGTAACGAAAGCTGGGGTCAGACCTTGTCTAGAAGGTCACCCCGAGGCCTACGAGATAGCCGCTCGATTCGACGGTGCCGGGGAACTGCGTGCCGCTCACCTGCCGGGTGAAGTCGAGGCTGCAATCGCGATACCCCGCGCGGATCGAGAGGAAGGGCGCCGGCTCGAAGGCGACGCCGATCTCCCACTCGACGCCTTGCATGTTCGTGAACTCCCCTCCGACAGGGTCGATCGCCACGGTGTCGTCGAGCGAGGGGAGGTAGGCGCCCTGACCGTAGAAGTACACCCAGTTCGTCGCGGCAACCCGGGCATCCACATCGACGCGAGCGCCGGAAGTATCCTGGAGGCCGATGGCGGCGATGTCCATCTGCTGCCACCCGGCCCCGAGTGCGAAGTAGTTGTTTCTCGAGAACGACACGACCCGCCAGATGAAATCCAGATGGGTCTGGTCGGAGGACTCGAGGCTGAGCTCGTCGAGCTCCGAACGATAGCTCGCGACTCGCAGCCCGTAGCGCTCGACAAACCACAGCTCGGCGCGAAGACCCGGGCTCGTCGCATCGGAGGACATGCCGGATGCCCCCTCGGTGACCGCCATGTCGGGTGCCCAGTAAACCGCCCCGACCTCGCCGTCGATCGGCCCCGCGGCCGCGACCGGGAGCACTCCGAAAACGGCCAGCACGAGAGTCATCGTCACGAAACGAATCGAAGTTCTCACGTCGCACCTCCGTTCCTACAGTTGAGAACTTAGGTTCGCGACCGGGAGGGACAACCGCGTGATCCGAACTCCCGAAATCTCTCCGGGTTGGCGGGAATTATGGATTTCGTGACGGTTCACAGATCGTTGACGAACTCGGCCACCGCGGCGACAGCCTCGCCCAGGTTCTGCGCCGGGGTCCGGCCCGAGCGCGATCGCGGCTTGAACGAGTGGTCTCCGTCCCCGAGAAACACGACACGGATCCGGGACGACAGTTCGTAACCGGCGATCTCCTCACGGTTGCCGAGCGAGTCCCTCGTTCCCTGGACGATCAGGGTCGGCGTTCGCAGGGGTCCGAGATGCGCGGTTCGCAGGCGGTCGGGTTTGCCGGGAGGGTGAAACGGGTAGCCGAGACAGACGAGGCCGCGCGCCTTGACCTCGTCGGCGATCATGCTCGCGACACGCCCGCCCATCGACTTGCCGCCGATCACCAAGCCTCCGGCGCCACCCAGGTGATCGACGATGTGCAACCAGCGGTCGCGCAGAACCGGGGCACGATCGGGGGCCTTGCGCGCGCCGGTCTCTCTCGCGCGCTGCATGTAGGGGAACTCGAAGCGGACCACCCGGAGCCCCGCATGCGCCAGGCCCTCGGCCATGTGGTTCATGAACGGGGAGTCCATCGGCGCGCCGGCGCCGTGGGCGAGCACCACGGTCGATGCGCCTTCGGGGCCATCCACGATGAGGTCGTCCGACAGACTCATCATCGTCCCCGCCGGGAGCTACCGCGGAAGCGTCCAGACGAGCCTGGCGAACCACAACATCGGAGGATCCGACACCTCCCGGGAGGCGTCGTTCAGCTCGCGGACCTCGTCGTTGATCCGGTTGAGCTCACGCCCGTCCAGCCAGAAGCCACGACAGTTCTCGCAGTAGTCGAGAATGATACCGGTATGGATGTTGAACTCGACTTTCCTCATCTCCGTGGGCTTGTCCGTGCAATGGGGACAGGTCGTCGGGCCGTAAAGGTCGGCGTGCTCGAAGGTGTCGAGGTCCACCGTGGAGTACTCGATGTCTCCGGCGGTCGGGGCCGCGGCACGCGCCAGCTCGCCGCGCTCGAGGAACATGCCGCCGCAGTGCGTGCATACGTCCATCTCTGCGTCACCAAAACGCTGAAGGGAAGTCGCCAGGTTGCAACGCGGGCACTTCACGCCGAGCCCTCCACGGCCACAGGATACTCCAAACTCGCGGGCTTCGGGCTCCTGGCGAGGGGACTCGAGCCGTTGCCCGAAAGAGCGGAAAAGCCGGTCCCCATGGACTATCCTCTCGGTGTCCCGTCGTACGATCGTGGCGGTCCGCCTCCGGAGGTGACAGGTGCTACGGCACCCGCTCGCAAAGCTCCAGTCGATCATTCTCGCGCATCCGGGCACGACGCTGGTGATCTCCGGGATTCTCGTCCTGGTGGCTTTCGCTCTGGGCATGGGCGTCGAGTTTCGCACGTCGCGCAGCGAGCTCGCCCCGGAGGACGACCCCGAGCAACAGCGGATGACCCGCTTCATCGAGGAGACGGGCGGCGCGGAGACGTTGATCGCGTGCGTCCAGGCGCGCGAGGGCGAGACCGTGACTACGCAGGAGCTGCGCGACTACGCCGACGCCTTCGCGACCGCGCTTCGTCAGGACCCATTCGTCGAGCGGGTGTTTTACCGCGTGCCGTTCGAATGGATCTTCGAGCGCGGTCTCTATCTCGCCGAACCGGAGACCCTCGACAGCGCGCTCGAGAGGTTCCGCAAGCAGGCCCGGCTGTTCGATACCCTCGCAACTCTCGGCGGGTTGGCCGATCTCAACGATGCGTTGGCCGAGCGGCTCGAGGAGAGACTCGAGCAGGGGACCTCGTTGCCACCCGACGCGGCGGCGCAGGTCGCCCCCCTGGTGACCCTGCTCGAGGCGGAGCAACGGCTGCTCGAATCGCCCGAGGAGTTCGTCACGGACATCGAGAGCCGCTCCACGATGGAGGCGCTTGCCGGGTCGAACCCGAGGCTCGCGTCCGGGGGGTATCTGGCGACCGCGTCCGGGGACATACTCTTCGTGATGATCTCACCGAGCCACCGCGACGACAGTTTGAAGTTTCTCCGGGCCTTCATACGGAACGTCCGACAGAGGGCGGCTGAAGTTTCCCGGGGGCGCCCGGCGATCACGGTGGCGTTGACGGGACAACCCGCGATGACGGTCGAGGAGATGGACACGGTTCGTCGTGACACGTGGTTCACCTCGCTGGTCGCCGTGGTCGGCGTCACGCTTCTCACCTTCGGCGTCTTCCGGTGGCGAACCCACGTGTGGCTCGTGCTCGCCGCGCTGGTGACCGGCGTCATCTGGGCGTTCGGCGCCGTCCGGCTCGAGTTCGGCTACCTCAACATGATCACCTCGTCGTTCTTCTCGACTCTGATCGGTGTCGGAGTGGCCTACGGCATCCATCCGGTCTCCGAGTACGAGCTCGAGGGCGCGCACACCGTCGACCCGCTCGCGACGGTGCGCGAATCGTTTCATCGCACGGGCGCCCCGGTCGCGGTGGCCGCCGTTACGACCTCGGCTGCGTTCTTCTCGATCCTGCTGATGCAGTACCGCGGCTTTGCCGAGCTCGGACTTGTCGCGGGCGTCGGCGTCCTTCTGTGTCTGATCGCGGCGCTGGTGACGTTGCCCGCGATGTTGCTTCTCTACGGACGGCGGCGCCACCGGCGCGATCGCTCGAGGAGAGACAGCCGGGCGGCCGGCGCCGTCGATCGTTTCTGGGTCGAGCGCGGTGCCGCGTACGTTTGTCGTTTTCCGAAGACCGTCGTGATCGCCGCGGTCGTCCTGACGGCGTGGTTCGGTTGGCTGGCGACGGGCATGGGATTCAACAGCAATCTGCTCGACCTCCTGCCGGAGGAGTCCGAGGCTTTGACGCATCAGCGCACGTTGATCGACGAGTCGGAGATGTCGCCGATCGCGGCCATGGTTCTGGCCGGGAGCCTGGAAGAGCTCGGGGAGATGAAGGACCGCGCGCGGTCCGAGGCCGCCATCCGACGATTCGACTCGGTCATGCAGTTCATGCCCGACGATCGCGAGGCGTCCGCCGCGGC
>JBFJTV010000253.1:0-4866 GCA_041625075.1 Candidatus Polarisedimenticolaceae bacterium
GCCGTCGTCGATCGCGTTTGCGATATCCTGTTCGAGGACGGCAACATCAACCGCGAGCTTCTCGGCGACCGTATCTTTGCCGATGCCGAGGCACGCGCCGCGCTGAACAGGATCGTCCACCCCCACGTCCGCGACCAGATTCGAAGACGGATCGACGCCTTACGGCGCGGTGACGGCGGTCCGATCGCCGTGATCGAGGCGGCGCTGCTCGTCGAGACGGGAGCCTACCGTGACTACGACCGCCTGGTGGTCGTGCGATGCAGCCGCCAGACGCAACTCGAACGTCTCGTCGAGCGCGAGGGGTTTGCACCCGACGAGGCCCGGGCGCGGGTCGAGGCGCAAGCGCCGCTCGACGACAAGCTGGCGGTCGCCGACTACGTCATCGACACGGACACGGACCTCGACGAGACGCGCCGGCAAACCGCCAGCGTCTACTGGGCGCTTCTCGATGAGCTCGAGTCGATGTCGGAAGAGCAAGACGACGTGAACTAGACCCGCGTCGCGGCGGTCTCCTCATCCTTGATCACGCGAATCCGGTTGTCCTCCGTCACCAGGACCACCCTGGGCCTGTGTCCGGGGAGATCGGGCTCCGCGACCGACGCGTAGGCACAGAGGATCAGCTTGTCGCCGACCTCGACGAGGTGCGCGGCGGCGCCGTTGACACCGCAAGCACCGCTCCCGGGCGCGCCCTCGATCAGATAGGTGGAAAAGCGATTGCCGTTGTTCACGTCGTAGACGTCGATCTTCTCGTAGGGAACCATCTCGCACGCCTTCATCAGATCGGCGTCGAGGGTCAGGCTTCCCTCGTACTCGACGTCTCGCTCCGTCACCGTAATCCGGTGGATCTTGGCTCGAAGCATCTGTCTTGTCATGGCATGGGCTCCGTCGTCCTCGGTCGCCCGCCCGCGGGCTGGACGCCTGGACCTGTTCGGATTTCTGCGACTTCGTTAGTGTAGCTACTGTGGCGGGCGAGGCAACCCCAGTCGCCAGGTCACCCGAAAAACGGCCGCCACGGTGGGAATTGACTGCCCCGCGGCGATCTGGGTAGGATGATGTTCATGATGGTCAAGATCCTGACGCAGCTTTCGGTCCACATGGAAAACCGCCCCGGCGCGCTGGCGGAATTGACCGAGTCGCTCACCGAATCGGGTGTCAACCTTCTCGCGATCTCCGTCCCGGACACCGGCGAGTTCGGAACGGTCCGGATCCTTACCGAGAACATCGACGACGCCAAGGCCGCGGTTCGGGACTCGGGGATGCCGCACACGGCCGTGGACGTCCTGGCGGTTCATCTCCCCCACCAACCCGGTTCGATGGCCCGGATGGCACGACTGCTGGCCGACGAGCAGGTCGTCGTACGCTACGCCTATGCGACCAATCCCGACGGCGCCGAGTACGGGATGTGCGTGCTTCGCGTCGATGACATCCACAAGGCCGAGACCGTTCTCAGAAAAAGATACACCTAGGGGCCTTTGTCGGTTCGCAAGAGCCCGCCGATCACTGTAGAATCAGAGCCAGAGGGGATCGGAGGCGACCATGAAGATCGTCGCTTCAAGCGTTGTTGTTCTCGTCGGTCTCATCCTGAGCTTCACACCCGTCGCGGCGACGGGTGATGTCTGCGACCGGTGGTCGCTCCACGGCTTTCAGGTCGGGATGCCCGCCCACGAGGCGCTCGAGGTCGATCTCGAAGGAGACCCGCGCGCCGGCGTCGTCAAGGTCAAGAGAAACTCTCGTCGGATTGCGTTCAAGTATCGCGACGGCGGCGGCGGCAAGGTGTGGTTCGGCCCGGACGGGACGGTTGCCCGCATGCGAAGCTCTCGCTCCGACGCCTGGGACGGGCCGGTCCCGCCGCCCTCCTCGATCGTGTCTTACGGTGAGCAGGCGCGTCTTCTATGGGTCGATGCTCGTTGTGACGTCGGGATTACCATGACGCAGTACCGCACCGACGTGATCACGTCGAGGGCCTTTCTGGCGAGACCGAAGAACCGTTACGATCTGGCCGTCGGCTCCGTCGAGGCGGCGTACAGGTATGGTCACCGCATCGGTCTCTACATCGACCCGCCGCCGGGCACGCTCGACCAGTCGCGTTACGTGCGCATGTACTGCGGTTGGCCAACGCTTGGCGGGTTGCAGGTGGCCTTTTGCACGTTGGGAGATCTCGTCGAGGCCCAGCGAAGAGCGTACTGGGATTGGATCAACTATCTCGAGAGCCTCAAGAACTACCCGCGGTACGGGAGCCGGGCCGAGCTCAACCAGGCTCTTAGCGGGGACCGCCCCGCTCCGCGCGCACCTTCCGGCGCGGTGATGCACACATCCGGGGGGAACTCGGGGCGACCGTCCGGCGGAGAGAACACCTCGTCGACCGCCGGGCGCCACACCCCGCCCTCCGGGGGTGGCTCGTCTTCCGGCTCCAACACGGGTGCGGCCCCGTCCAAGACGAACTCTCTGAAACGCCGCTAGTGTCCTGATTAACTGGGCAACGGCGAATCGGGCCCCGGGACCAGAACGAGTCGCGTGTCGACCGCGGTTTCGATGTCCAGATCCTCTCGTTCCGCCTCTCCAAACAGGCTCTGCAGGGCCGTTTCCAACGGGAGAGTCGAGGCGAACGCGACGGGATCGAAGAACTCCTGGGAATCGGCCACGGCTGAATCGGGTAACCGAATCTCGAAGCGGGAACCGGTCGGTTGATTCGAATCGCATGAGATCCGCCCACCGTGAGCTGCGGTGACGACGTGACAGTAGGCCAGACCGAGACAGGGTTGGGATTTTGACGGCTGGTCCTCACCCCGGGCTGCATAGGGCTCGAAAATCGTCTGACGGAGCTCGGGAGGCACGCCGTCGCCCTGGTCCAGGACCGCGAGCACGATCTCTTGATCTTCCTGTTGAAGCTCCACGACGACCGTTGAGTCACGGGGGCTGTGACGGATCGCATTGGAGAGCAGGTTGTCGAGCGCACCCTGGATCAGGGGACCATCGACCTCGGCGAGGAACCGTCCCTGCGGGCAGAACACGGCGAGCCGGACGCCCTTTGAGGCCGCCAGAGCACTCGCAGACTCGCACGCGGAGGTCACGAGGGCCAGAAGGTTGATCCGCGCCCTTGACGGCTTGAGTCGACCGTCGCTCGATCGCGCAACCACCAGCATCTGCTTGAGCATCGTATCGACCCATCGGACGTCGCGACTCACCTTTTCGATGTGCTGCTGCAGTCCCGGCGAGGCTTTGCTGAGGGCGAGCTCCGAAAAGCCGAGGACCGTCGAAAGCGGGGTGCGAATGGCGCTCAACACCAGATCGATCCAGTCGTTCCTGAACCGCTGGCTCTCCTGCAGCTCCCGGTTCCTTAGTTGAAGCTCGTCGTGAAACCCCTTCATCCGCCGAATGGATCGGATTCTCGCCGTCAGCTCGGAATGGTCGATGGGCTTCATGATGAACTCGTCCGCGCCTGCGGCGAGCCCCTCGACCACATTCTCCGCGGCGCGATCGCCCGTCATCAATACGACGTAGATGTACTGCTCCAGGCCGGCTTTGCGGATGTTGCGGCAGAGATCGAGGCCGTTCATGACCGGCATCTGCCAGTTGGCGAGCACGAGATCGATGTCGCCCATCAGAACGCGGCAGAGCGCCTCCAGACCGGAGGTCGCCGTCTCGATCTGACACTCCGGCCGACCGGACAGCGCCGCGGGCGCGACCTCGAGGGTCGTGGGGTCATCGTCGACGATCAGGATCCTCATTGTCTTACCCCGAAGCGGCCCCTTCCACTTGCTGACGGGACAGAATATAGGTCCCGGAATGCCACGAGGCCCACCCGGAAAGGGCGGGCCTCGGCGGCGCCCGAAGTCGTTTTTCTTGCCATCCCTGTTCTCGCGGGTACGCGTTATTCCTGGGGGACCCAGACGTTGACCGATGCCGCCTCGGTCAGACCGTCGGACCACATGTAACCATCGCTGAACAGGAACGCATCGCTCCACATGAACGCGTCGCTCCAAATGTAGCCGTCACTGAAGATGAACGCATCGCTCCACATGAAGGCATCGCTCCACATGAACGCGTCGCTCCACATGTAGCCGTCACTCCACATGTAGCCGTCACTCCACATGTAGCCGTCAAGACCTTCGATGTAGTAATCGCCGTTCTCGTCTTGGTTGGCCTTACCGCGGAAGTGGGCCGTGCCGGCGAGGTCCTTCGCGAGGTCGAGGCCGTTGTTGGCGCAGGTCAGATCGGTGGCGTAAACGGCGTCGTAGGCACTCACGACTCCGGCGCCCTGCTGGAATACGCTATAGGCAAGCGTGCCGTCATCTTTCACCGCCGGTCGAGCCGAGCTCATCAGCTTGCACTTGACGTCGTCGGGGGTTAGATACGGCTCGACTTGAAGCATCAAGGCCACGACGCCGCTGACCACGGCTGCCGCCTGAGAGGTGCCGGACATCGTGAAGTGGTCCTGGCCGTCGTGGAACTCCGGGTGCTCCCTGGCGATCGTGGCGTAGTTCATGACGTTCAGGATGTGGCCGCCAGGAGCCACGACCTCGGGCTTGACGAAACCCTCGACCGTCGGCCCGGCCGACGAGAAGGACGTCAGCCGATCGTCGCTAAGGTCCTCGGGAGTGTAGTTGTCGGTCATGGCTCCGACTGTGATCACGTATGGCACGTTTCCGGGAACGCCGATCGTCATCGGATCCGGACCGGTGTTTCCGGCCGAGGCGACAACCACCACGCCGTCTTCCCACAGCTGCATGACGGCCTGATTCAGAGGGTCGTCCCAGTAATGGGAATGCACGCCGCCGCTCAACGACAGGTTCAGGACCCGGATGTCGTACCGGCTCTGGTTGCGCACGACGAATTCGATCCCGCGGATGACGTCGGCATAGGTCC
>JBFJTV010000254.1:0-4865 GCA_041625075.1 Candidatus Polarisedimenticolaceae bacterium
CCAGCCGGATCAGGCTGCCGCGCACGTCGCCCCGCCACCACGCGACCCCGATCCAGAGCCCGCCGGCGAGAAGAACAACACCAAAGACCGCCAGCGGGAGACGCAACCCGAGCCCCGTCGTGACCACCACGTCCGGGGAACCGGCCCGCCCCAAGATCCGTTCCGCACCGCCCGCGACGCCGAGCAGCACGACCGCGAGGATCGGCAGGGCGAACGCGAGGACCGCGGCGTAGACCCGTGCCGGACGCGAGTCGGGCGCTTCGGGGTGCTCGGCTCGGGCGCGTCCCACGGTCGCGAGCCACGGCGCGAGAAGCAGCGCGGCCGCCGGATAGGCGGGAACGAGGTACTGCGTGCGCTTGGTGGTCGCGATCGAGAGAAAGACCAGAAAGACGCCGAACCACCACAGCGCGAGCTGGACGTTCCTGTCACGAGACCGGCTGGAGCGAAAGAGCCACCACGCCGCAAACGGGAGCATCGGCGCCCACGGAGCCATGTTGAGCCAGATCGTCTGGACGTAGTAGTAGAACGGCTGCGCGTGGCCGCGATCCCCGCCCGTGAACCGTGCGAGGTTCTGCGCGTACAGCTCGTGCAGGATCGAGTCCGAGCCCATCGCGCCCGCGCACGCGACAAACCACGGCAGATAGACCGCGAGCGAGATCAACGACAACGGCGCGAGCTCGATGATCCGGCGCCACTCGCGCCGCCATCCGTGCCACAGCGTGAGCACGAGGCCGGGGAGCAGGAGCCCGAGCGGACCCTTCGCGAGCATCGCGAGCCCGAGCGCCGCGAACCCCGCCGCGCGCCATTCCCAACGTGGTCGGTTGCCGGCGCCATCGGCGTAGAGCAGGATGCCCACAGCGATCGTCGTCGCAAAGAGCATGTCGGGCCGGTAGGTGATCGCCTCGTACGCAAAGCGGTAGAACGTCATGAGGACGAAGCCGGCCCACAGCCCGGCCCTCTCGCCGAACCACCTCGACCCGTAACCACACGTCACCAGACCGACCGCAATTGCGGCCAGCGCGTTCGGGAGCCGGAGCGCGAATTCCGAAACCCCGCCGAACAGGTGCGCGAACAACACGCCCGCCCAGTACATCAACGGCGGGTAGTCGACGAAGACCTCGCCGTTGCGGATCGGGAGGATCCAGTCGCCGCTCGCGAACATCGCCTGTGCGACCTGACCGAGGTGCGGCTCGTTCGGGTACCACAGATCCCGCAGGTCGAGGAACGGCACGTAGATCAGCAGGCCAAACCCGGCGAGGACGAGAAGGCGGTAACGGACAAGCGGTGAGGTGGGGGAAAGATCGGTCACGAGGAGCGCGCCGGTTTCAGGAGCCGTGACTCGTCGCGCGGGCCACCGAGCGTCTGGCGTCGAAGACCCGGCAGCTCATGTCGAGGACCTGCTCGAGCGTGATCTCCTGCATGCAGACGTTGTCGGGGCAGGACGACTGCCGGTCGTTGAACGCATTGATGCAGGGACTGCACGCCACACCCGCATACAGCACGTGGCACCGCGGTCCGAGCGGACGAAAGACGGCCGGCGTCTCCGGACCGAACAGCACGACGATGTCGATCGGCGTCAGGCTCGCGAAGTGCGCGGGCCCGCTGTCGTTGGTCACGAGGAGATCCGCGAGGCCGTAGAGAACCACGAGCTGCTCGAGAGTGGTCTTTCCGGCGATGCTGACGCAACGCTCCTCGCCGACCTCGGCGACCAGATCGCGGGCCTGCGCCGCCTCCTCGGGTGCGCCGGTGAACATCACGCCGAGGTCGGGGTAGCGCTCGAGCAGGCGGCGGGCCAGCTCGACATAGCGCTGCTTGGGCCAGCGCCGGAGCGGGACCATGTCGCTGCAGTTGGCGTTCAGAAGCACGAGATGCCGGACGTCGGCCGAGCCGAGCGCCTCGTTGACGATGGCTCGGACTTTCGCGACCTCATCCGCTTCGGGTCGAAACTCGGGGAGCGGGCCGTGCTCCGGAGGGACCCAGTCGATGGCGGGCATCCGTTCCGGCGGGGAACGCAGCGCCTCGACCACGAGCTGGAAGACGTGACCGGCGTGCAGGAACGGGTTGAACGACAGACGGTGCGTCATCAGGTCGCCGCGGTACGACGCCTCACCCGCGAAGGCGTGGAAACCGACCCGTGTGCGCGCGCCGCTCAGGTAGGTCAGGATCGCGGACGACCGCGCGAAGAATTCGAAGTCGAGCGCCGTGTCGATTCGCTCACGGTGCATGCGCCAGACCACGCGCAGGACGTCGATGACGGTCGTGAAGGGGCTCTTGGCGCGAATCTCGAGGACGTTTTCTTTCGGGACGACGTCGAGCAGATCGAGAATGAAGCGGTTCTGCGAGAAGACGACGAAGAACAGGTTCTCGGCGCCGACCATGTCGCGGGCCGCCGTCAGCGCGTCGTAGGCGACGACGGTCGCACCCTGCTCGGCAAGCTTGATGATGGCGATGCGTTGCGGTTTTCCCGTTTTACGGCGGAGGATCAGATCGTCGAGTCTTCGAACCGCGGTCAGCGCCAGGCACAGCGGGGCGCCGATCCAGCGGTCGATCCGGCGAAGGCTCGAGACGTTCACGCGTGTCTACCCCTTGATCTTGCCGATCGTTCCGGTCGTGCTGCTCTCGTGGGCTAGTTCCGCAAGAAAGATCCGACCGCCGTAGCCCTTGACCACACCGGCCTCCACGAGCTCTTCCTCCTTGTAGTCGGCCCCCTTGACGTAGATTTCGGGCCGGAGGGCCTCGATCACCTTCACCGGGGTGTCCTCGGAAAAGAGCACGACGCCGTCCACCGCTTCGAGCGCTGCCAGAACGATCGCCCGCGCCGCCTCGTCGTTGATCGGGCGGTCGTCACCCTTGAGACGTTTGACCGACGCGTCGGTGTTGAGCCCGACGACCAGACGGTCGCAGTGATCCTTGGCCTGCGACAGCAGCGAGACATGTCCGACGTGGATCAGATCGAAGCACCCGTTGGTGAAACCGATTCGAAGACCTCGCGCGCGCCACCGCTCGACCTCCTCGATCATCTCCGCGAGCGGACGGATCTTTTCCTCGGACATGGCGGCATTCTACAACGCGTGCGCAGCGCGCCGTCAGGCAGCGGCTGTACGGTGGCGGTCGATCCACCAGGCCCACAGCGGGAATAGCCACATCGCCAATGCGACACCGGCGACGGCGGTGGCGCTCGGCGGTGGGGGAGACCACGGCTGGGTCACCCAGATCAACCCGGTCAAGCCGATGAGAGCCACGAGAGCCCATCGCCCGATCGCGTCCGTCGGTTTTTGCGACCGAACGTAGATCGCGATGGCGGCGACGAACAGCCCGCCCTCGACGAGCAACGTCCCCGGAATCGAGTTCCACAACCCGAGCCCCACCTTCGGCTCAGCCGGTCCGAGCGGCAGGTCGGGTCGGTGGGTCACGAAGTCGAGGACCCAGTGGGTGACGACGACCGCGCCGATGACCGCCGCGACACGAACGCTCCTGAGAAAGAGGTAGGCGATCCCGAAGCCGACGAGGCCCCAGAACACCGCCGCGGCCAGGCTGTGGGTATACGGATAGAAAACGAAGTCCAGAGGTGTGAAGGCGGTAATTCCCGGGGCGACCTGCACGATCTCGACCTTGGCGAGAAGCAGGAGAGGCCACAGAAGATCCACGCCGAACGACGCGGCCACGAGAGCCGCCAGCGGCGCCTTCGGCTCCACGGTTTTCGCGCCCAGCGCGACGGCGAGATGTCCGACGAACATGCGCCCCCTCCAAGACGACCAAGCCTACCAGGAACCGGAAAAGGCCATGCTACGCTTTGTGCATGTCCACCCCGACGACCGTTCGGCTCTCCGTGGTCGCGCCGGCCCACAACGAAGAGGAGAATCTCCGGCCGCTGATCGAGGAGATCGGCGGGGTCCTCGATCCGCTCGGGCACCACTACGAGATCATCATCGTCGACGACGGCTCGACCGATCGCACACCCGGGATCCTGCACGACCTCGCGAGCCGACACGCCCGTCTTCGTGTACTGCGGATGCGCGACACCCCGCCCGGGAAGGGTAACGGCCAGTCCGCGGCGTTCCACGCAGGTTTTCGTGCCGCCCGCGGCGAGTGGATCGTCACGCTCGATGCGGATCTCCAGAACGATCCCGGAGACATCCCCGCGATGCTCGCGCTCCTCGAAGAAACCGGCGCCGGCATGGTCCAGGGGGATCGCTCCCGGACTCGATGCGACAATCTCGTACGCAAGTTCAGCTCCTGGGTCGGCAAGGTCTTTCGCCGCATGCTTCTCGGCGACACGATCACCGACACCGGTTGCTCGCTCCGGATCATGCGCCGCGAGATCGCTCTTGCAATCCCGCTGCAGTTTCGCGGGATGCACCGCTTCATCCCGGTCACCGCCGAAAGGCTCGGCCATACCGTGGTCGAGATGCCGGTGAATCACAGACCCCGCGCCGCCGGCACGACCAAGTACGGCGCGTGGGATCGCGCCGTCGTCGGGATCTACGACTGTCTCGCGGTGCGATGGATGGCCCGGCGGCGAACGCCGGTGGCCTATGACGTCGTCATTGAGGAACCGGAAGATCGAGCATCAACGCGCGAACGAATTGAACCGGCGGAGAGCCGAAAGACAGCACGGTATCGTGAAACCGTTTGAGCTCGAAGTCGTCTCCCCATAGACCCTCGACTTCCTCACGCAGGTCGGCGTGTTCCTGGTAGCCGACGAAGTAGGTCGAAAGCTGCGCCGAGGTCAGCTGCGCGCGGACCCACTTGCCCGCCGCTTCGCGCTCTTCCTGGAAGCCACCCTCGATCATCAGCTTCATCGCCTCGTCGCGGGTCATGCCGTCGACGTGGATCGCCTGGTCGAGGATCGCGTTGGTCACCGC
>JBFJTV010000255.1:0-4861 GCA_041625075.1 Candidatus Polarisedimenticolaceae bacterium
GAAGTGCAAGAATGATCGCAACACTCGCTGCCCATGCGAGCCCGCGCCAGGATCGCTTCGTCATCGCTGTCCCCCCTTCGTTTCTGCCTACGGAAACGCAACCTACAGCTTAGCGGTCACGGCAAGTCGCAGGTTCCGCTGAGATCCCTCGGCAGATCGCAACCGAGCGTCCCGGTATCCTCTGGGCGCTGCGTGTCCATTCCGTTGATCCGGGCCAATCCGTAGGGACCCTCGACGGCTCCGTCGTTCCCCACGACGACGAAGAACGAAGCGCCCCCGCCAGGATCGAACGAGACGCTCCCGGAAGTCCCGATCCCGCACACGGCACCGGTGTAGTTCGGGAGACTGTCGATGTCTCCGTAGTACATCGTGTGGTCGGTCGCATCGCAAGCGGGCGTATAGGTCACGTCGACGAAGCCCGAGCCGCCGTTGTAGGACGCGAGCATTTGATCCGAGGCCTTCGAAGCCTCACCCGGCGCTCCGGCGGAAGGAGCCGGGGCCTGGACCGTGATGAGCTGGTTGGCGGCCACGTCGTTGAGAACGGTCATGGTGCCGTTGGCCCACTCGAAGCTCAGCGTGTCCACCGTCGTTTCCGCGCCGAGGCCGAAGTGGATCAGAAGCTCGCTCTGGCCGATAAAGGTCGAGCCGCCGTCGAGGTAGCGGATCTGCGAGGTGGCTCCCGTCGTTGCCGTGACCATGGTCCCGACACCGTTGGGAGGCAGCGCCGGATCCATGCTCGTATCGAGAACGATCTCGAGCCAGTTGATGTCGGTGCCCGCGAGATCGCTCCGCCAAAGCTGAACCGGATCGTTGTGTGAAGTGATGAGAATGTCGAGCTTGCCGTCACGGTTGTAATCCAACGTGACGAGCGTCTTGCCGTCATAGGTATTGTCGATCCCCGCCGCGACGTGGATGTCGGTGAAAGTCCCGTCGCCGTTGTTGCGGTAGAGATAGGACGGCTCGTTGAGGTACTCCACACCGAAGGGAGCGCCGTTGGTCTCGGCCAGATCGAGATCCATGTCGTGGTCGCAGTCTAGCGCCTCGGTTCCCCAGCCGACGCCACCGTCCTCGGCGCCGGCGTTGGCCACGTCCGTGTAAACGTGATTGCCCTGGTTGAGATAAAGATGGTTGCCGTCCTGGATGTCGACGACGGAGTCGCTGAAGATCGAGGTGACGTACCAGTCGAGCAAACCGTCGCCGTTAAGGTCAGCGACCGCGTGACCCATCCCGTTCGAGTCCGTCCCGGTGCCGGAGGAACCGGTCTGGTTCGTGAAGGTGCCGTCGCCGTTGTTGACGTAGTACTTGCTCGTGTCGAAATCCGAGGTGATCAGCAGCTCGGGCCAGAGGTCGCCGTCCATGTCGGCAAATCTCGCGGAAAAGCCGTGCATGTCGGTCTGGATGATACCCGCCGCATCGGTGACGTCCGTGAAGGTCTCGTCGCCGTTGTTCCGGAAGAGGCGGTTGCCGTCGTTGTTCAGGTCGACTGGGGAGGCCCAGGTCAGAACGATCAGATCGAGATCGCCGTCGCGGTCGTAGTCGCCGAACGCCGGACCCGTCGTGACGAGATAGGTCGCCGATGTCGTGTCGACACCCGCGGACGACGCGATGTTGGTAAAAGTGCCGTTGCCGTTGTTCTTGTAGAGGATGTGCTGCCCGGGACGGTCGGGTCCGCCGGTGACCGTGCCGCCGGTCGTGATGTACACGTCGAGCCAGCCGTCCTTGTTGATGTCGCCGACCGCGATCCCCTTGCCGCGGTGGGGCGGCCCGATCCCCCAGGACAGCGCTTCGTCAACGAAGGTGCCGTCCTGCTGGTTGATATACAGCTTGTCGCCGGCATCGGAACCCGAGCCCCCGCCGAGCAGATAGAGATCGGGCCAACCGTCGTTGTTGAAATCGCCGACCGCGGCACCGGGGTAGTGAAGCGCCCCGGCGGTGCCCGACTCCATCAGCGGGGAGTGGCTGATTCCCGCGGCGGCGGTCTGATCGCTGAAGGTCGCCTGCGCGGAAACCGGAGAGGCGGCGACCAAGAGAACCGAAGCAACGATCGTGATCAAGGAAAAAGGAACAAGAGTCGATGCCAAGCGCCGCGGCATGTGCGTCCTCCAAGAATGTTGCAGTCGTCGGACCGGGCCGATACACCGGCCCGCGACCTCCAATGGCGAATCGGGACTCGTCGAGACGGGAAGCCTGCCCTCGTGCCCCACCCCTGCCCACAGGTGGCCGTCAAACCTATACGGCTAAACCCTTTATACAGGTACCGCAGGACCTGCCCGACATCAACAAAAAAGGTGTGTAATCGTATCTATGGGTAGGGTTCAAGACCGCCAAAAAGCCCAACTCTTCGAAGACGTACTAGAAGAAATTGAGTTTCAGGGTCGTCCGCTGCGGCTCTCCCCGCCCCGCCCGCGCCCCGATCGGGAGAAGATGGTCCCGCCGTCCGGGTCGGTTGCGAAACGCAGGTCGGACGACTGCGTCCGCCGGTGTGCTGACTCTCGGTGCGCGGCGGGCGTCTGACCCCGTGCATGATTCAGGGTCTGACCCCGGGGAACCCATGGCGACCTGGCCGCGCCCCCCGGGTCACGTAAAGACCATTACGACATCCTTAAAGGATTTTATGACATTCATAAAATATTTCTTGACCGGCATAAAGTGTCTGAGTAGGCTCTCCTCGTGAGTGTCGATCGGCCCCATCCCACACTCACCCGGGGCTCGAGGGCCGGGGACGCGTCACCGAGGGGGGGCGCATGAATCAGGAGCGCTATTCGCTGGTGGGTTGGCTCGCGATCGCGGGGGCGGTGATCATCCCGCCCGCCTTGATCCTGGCGCTGCTTTACGACCGCGACCCCGCGGCCCGCGCCGCGCTACTGCCACTCGTCATGTCCTTGGGTTTCGTCGGGACGGGTTTTTCGTTGTATCCGCTGTATCGCTTTCGTCATCTTCTCAATCAGCGATACCGCTTCCACAGCGTCGACGTTCTAATCGCCCTGCTCATCATGGGTGGCGTGATGACCGCGCTGGTGTTGATTCTCGGCCGATTGTTCAGCCCGCTGGGCTCCGACGCGTTGCTCCCCTTCTTCCTGATGCTTCTCGCCGTGGGGGTGCCAACGTCCGTGCTGAGCATGAGCTTTGGCTTCAGGCTTCTTCGTCTCGAGTCGGATCTGGGCGGTCTGACCCGACCGCTGGCGTACACGGTTGTCGTCGCGTCGCTCTGCTTCATGACCGTCGTGCTGGCACCGGTCGGGTTCGTTCTGCTTGCGGCGGCCGACGTCTTCCTCGGGCTGATCTTTCTGCGCGAGGAAAGAAGCTCCGCCGCGACCGATTTTGTTTGAGTCGTCGGGGGGCCCGGTTCCCCTGGGAACTTTGAATCACCCCTCCCCCGCCTCCCGACGGCTTTCTTTTCAAGGCTTTACGACAATCGTATAACATTTTATGTGAAACATAAAAGCTTGTTTGCAAATCGTAAAGAAAAGCCTTACATTCGCGCGCATGGCCATCGAAGTGAAGCTCGATCTCATGCTCGTGCGACGCAAGATGAAGCTGACCGAGCTGTCGGAACGGGTCGGAATCTCCATCACCAACCTCTCGCTCCTCAAGACCGGACGGGTCAAGGGCATTCGCTTCAACACGCTGGACGCCATCTGTCGAGAGCTCGACTGCCAACCCGGGGACGTTCTCGAGCGCATCTCGGACCCGGTGTGACATCATCCGTGGACCGGTGCCCGCGGCACGGGCGCCGATCACGAGGTGGGTGGTGGCTCTTTCGGTCGGGATCGCCGGCCTCCCCAACGTCGGCAAGTCGACGCTTCTGAACGCGCTCACCCACGCCCACGCCGAGGCGTCGAACTACCCCTTCTGCACGATCGAGCAGAACGTCGGTGTCGCGGCGGTTCCGGATCCGACGCTGGACCGGCTCGCGGAGCTCCTGCAACCCGAAGAGACCGTGCCCACCTCGATCCGCTTCGTGGACGTGGCCGGGCTCGTCGCCGGCGCCAGCAAGGGCGAGGGCCTCGGCAACAAGTTCCTGGGGCATCTCCGCGAGGTGGACGCGATCCTCCACGTCGTACGCTGCTTCGAGGACGACAACGTGGTGCACAACACCGGCGCGCCCGATCCCGTGCGCGACGTGGAGATCGTCGAGACCGAGCTGCTGCTGGCCGACCTCGAGAGCGCGGAGCGCGCCCAGTCGCGCTGGGCCAACACGGTCCGCACGGGAACCGGGGCCGGCAAGGACGAGCTGGCGGCCTACAGCCGCGCGGTCGAAGCCCTCTCCGCGGGCACGCCGGTCGGGACGCTCGAGCTGAGCGAGGACGAGCGGCGAATCCTCGCCGAGGGACGCTTCCTCACGCTGAAACCCGTCCTCTACCTGGCGAACACCGGCGAGGACGACCCGCACGGCAAGGGCCCGCTGGCCACGGCGCTCCGGGAGGCCAAGGGCGCCGACCGGGTCGTGCCGATCTCGATCGCGATCGAGGAGGAGATCAGCGAGCTTCCGGCGGAGGAGCAGCGGGAGTTCCTCGAGGGTCTCGGCCTCGACGAGACGGCGCTCGACATCGTCGTCGCCGCGTCCTACCGGCTGCTGGACCTGATCACGTTCTACACGATCGCCAACAACAGGCTCAGCGCGTGGCAGATCGCGCGGGGCACCCAGGCCGCAGCGGCCGCGGGCAAGATCCACAGCGACATGGAGCGGGGCTTCATCCGCGCCGAGGTGATGGCGCTCGCCGACCTGCTGGAGTGGAAGAGTCGCCAGGCGCTGCACGACCACGGGCTGATCCACGTGGTCGGCCGCGACTACGAGGTCCAGGACCGGGACATCCTGCACGTCCACTTCAAGGCGTAGAACCCTCGGCCCGGCGACGCC
>JBFJTV010000256.1:0-4860 GCA_041625075.1 Candidatus Polarisedimenticolaceae bacterium
CGGCGAGCAGCGCGGTCACGGCGGCAATCGTCTCGAGCTTCATGGCTCGATGTCTCCGTGGGCCGGGCGAAACCTCCGACCACGCGACGCCGCGCGCGCCCGTCGCCAGACGTCGTAGATCCCCCCGACGCCGACACGGCCGGAGACGAGCGTTCGGAAACGTCCGGGGTCGCGCCATCGCGCGTCGGCGGCCAGCGCGTCCTGCGTTTCGGCAAGACTGAACGCCAAGCGCCGCGTCCACTCGTCCGCGGGTCGTGACCGGCCGTCGGAAACGCGGATGGGGTTGCCGAACCTCGAAAGCGCCTCTGGCTGGCGTTCGTCCCAGAACGGGTACTCGACGGCGAGAGGCACGAACGTCACGTTCGCGGTGGATCGCGCGAGGTGGGCCATCCCCTGCATGAGCCGCACCGGACGCTGCCGCGGGTCGGTGAACCTGCCCTGGCCAGTGAGCCACAGGCTCGCACCCGGGCTCGCGAGAATCGCCCGGCCGGTCTTCAGGAAGGCCGCCGCGCCACGGCGCGTATCACGCTCGACGCCGAACACGCCCATGCGCTTGAAGAAGCGGTACTTTTCGAGCGCCGCCGCGTCCATCGGACCGTAGACCCTTCTGCCGGGAGCCTCGAGGTGTCCGAGCAGTAGGAAGTGGATGGGATCCCACCACGAGGGGTGATTCGAGTAGACCACGAGCGGTCCGTCGATTCGCGAGAGACTGACGCCCGCTGACGAGGTGCGCACCGCCGTGAAGTGGCGTCGGAAGTAGCTCCGCACATAGACCACGAACAGGTCGACCAGCCTCGCCGAGTACCTCGGAAGCGCCGCGCTCACCGCGCAACTCTCACGGGCTCCGTAACGGTCACCGAGCGCCTGGGGGCAATCCGGTCGTGATCGAGCGAGTCGGCGGCGATCCAGCCCGACATCATGACCATCGGCATTCCCGGGCCGGGGTGGGCGGCACCGCCGGCGAGATAGAGACCCTTGACCTCGCGGCTGCGGTTGCCCGGCTTGAACGCTCCAAAGAACCTCCCGTGACTGGCTAGACCGTAGATCGCACCGTTGAGCACGTTGTAGCGCTCGTGGATGTCCCGCGGCGTGAGGGTGTGCTCGACGACGATGCGGTCTTCGAGGTCCGACATACCGCCGACGCGCTTGAGCTTCTCGATGATCGTACGACGGTACTGCGGCAGCATCGCATGCCAGTCGTGTCGTGACCGCAGATACGGCGTGTGGACCAGGACGTAGAGCGCCTCTCCCCCTTCCGGGGCAACCTCGGGCTCGGTTCGGGCCGGAGCGGCGAGATAGCAGGTCGGGTCGGGCGCCGGCTCCCCCTTCTCGTAGATCCACTCGAACTCCTCCTCGGGATCACGCGAGAACACGAAGTTGTGGTGCAGGAGGTGCTCGTAGGCGCGATCGAGACCGAGGTACAGAACGACGCCCGAGCATGCCGGTGTGTAGGAGCTTTGCCGTTCGAATTCCTTTCCGATCGGGCCGCCGAGCAGTTCGGTATACGTGCGGACGGAGTCCATGTTCGAAACCGCAGCTGCGAGCTCGACCTTCTCCCCTTGATCGGTCTCGACCCCGACCAGACGGTCGTCCTCAACGAGGATCCGTCGCACCCCGCACGCCGTCCGAATCTCGACACCAAGATCGGTCGCGAGCGCCGCGAGCTTGTCCGGCACGGCGCCGGTCCCGCCGCGCGGGTACCACACGCCGCCGTCCACCTGCATGTGTGCGATGCTGCACAGAACGGCCGGCGAGTTGTAGGGCGATGAGCCGACGTACTGTGTGAAGTGGTCGAGCATCTGCGAGACGCGGTCGTCCGGGACGCGCTTGCGAATGTTGCCCGCAACCGTCTGTCCCATCCGGATCCGGAGCACGTCGCGGAGAGTCCCGAGGTTGAGCGAGCCCTTGAAGTCGAGCGTGTCCCTGACGTCCTCGACCGATTTCCAGAAGAAGAAACGCTCGGAGATATCGTGAAGCTGCTCGGAGAGGGCGATGAATTCCCGATAGCCGTCACCGCTTCCCGTCTTCGGCGAGTACGCGTCGATTCGCCGCGCCATCGACTCGACGTCTTCCTCGAGATCCAGGACCGAAGTGTCCTCGAAGAAGCAGCGCCACTGAGGATCGAGTCGAACCAGATCGAGTTCTTCGCTCAGGCTGCGCCCGGCCTCGGAAAAGATCCGGCTCAGGACGCGGGGAACGGTGAGGATCGTGGGGCCCATGTCGAACCTGAAGCCCCTGTCCTCCAGGACCGCGGCCTTGCCTCCCAGCCACGGGTTCTTCTCGAATAGGGTCACGGCATACCCGCGTGCGGCAAGAGTGCACGCCGCTGCCAGTCCGCCGAGCCCGCTACCGATGACGCCGACGCGTCCTTCTTGAAGACGATTCATGAGAAACCTCACTCCTGTGGAGAGTCCGGCCGGCCGCGGCCCGCCAGAGCGCGAATGATGTCGGCCACGGCCCGAACCCGCCGCCCGATCGAACGAGCGTGCCCGAGCTGCACGAACGAGGAGATCAGACGTTCCTCGCGAGGACCGACCGGTTCGAAGTGCGGCCGGAAACGACCCCGGCGGCGGATGATCGTCTTGAGACGGGTGAGCTCCAGGAGTCCCTCGGCACCCCGGGTCACTCCGTAGCCGCTGGCGTGGCGCCCACCGAAGGGAACGCGCGGGTCGGCGGTCGGCACGATCATGTCGTTGACGACCACGGTCCCCGCGCGGACCTGTCGTGCGAGTGCGGACGCGTCCTTCGCGTTCCCGAAGACGGTCGCGCCGAGCTCGAAGTCACACCGCGAGGCCAGCTCGAGCGCCTCGGCGTCGTTTTCGACCGGGATCAGGGAGAGAACCGGAGCAAAAACGTCCTCGCGCGCGATCGACATCTCGGGACCGACGTCGGCGAGCACGATCGGGCCTACCTGGGTGCCGACCGGCTCGCGCCCGACGCTCATCCTCGCCCCTTCTTGCAGCGCCTCGAGGATCATCCCCCGAAGCCGCGTAAAGACCGGTTCTTCCAGTGTCACGATCTCGGCATCGGCCAGTGCCGCCGCGAGTTTTCTCTCCAGATCGTCGGCGCGTGAGCGATGAACGAAGACGCGCCGCGGTCCGATACACGTGGCCCCGTCGTTGAGCGTGAGACCGAAACGCAGCGCGGCAGCAACGAGGTCGAGGTTTGCGTCCTCACGGACAAAGACGGCGTCGCATCCCGACAGCTCGAGCACGGCTGGGGTGATCTCCGGAACGAGACTCTCGAGAACGGTCCGCCCGGTTTCGGACGAGCCCGTGAGCAGCACCTTATCGACGCCTGCCTGGATGATGTCGATCACGGTGGCGGTCGACTCGTCGGTGACGGTGACGAGACCCTCGGGAGCGCCGGCTCGCTGTGCCAGATCTCGGAGGGCGGCCGCCGCCGCGCCGGCACCGCGACCGGGTTTGACGACGACAGCGTTGCCCGCGACGATCGCCTGGATCATCTGAACGCCGGGTAGGAATAGGGGGTAGTTCGAGGGGGCGACAATGAGAACGACGCCGAGCGGCTCGCGGTGGATCTCGAGGCTCACACCGGAAAGCCACAGCGGCCTCCCGCGGGCCCCGTGGCTTCGAGATCGCAGAAGCCCCGGAGCCTCGCGTTCCAGAAAACGGCAGGCCGCGGCGAGAGGGAGGACCTCGGCGGAGAGCGTCTCGGATTCCGCTCGCCGAACGGTCTGGGCCAGTTCGCTCGCGCGGTCGGCGAGGAGGTGCCGGAACTCGCGGACGACGGGCAAGCGTGCCGCGACGCTGCGCGCCGACCACCGCGTCTGCGCGGCCCGGGCCCATTCCAAGATCCGGCCGGCGCGCAACGCCCCGGGGTGCCCGTCTACAGTTGCGATCGAACCCATGGCAACCTCAGCTCGCGATTCGGGCGGGCAGAAGTTCGGTGGCGGAGGACGGCAAACTCCTGGAAAGGGTCTCCCACGGCGCTGCCAGATCGAGGTCTTCGGCCATCAGACGTGCCGTGATCCTCGCGGACTCGAAGATCACGGGAAGCCCGCTTCCGGGATGGGTCCCTCCTCCGACGAGGTACACGCTGTCGAGGTCCTCGAAGCGGTTCCGTGGGCGGAGGTGCAGCATCTGATCGAGCGAGTGCGCCAGGTTGAAGGTCGCACCCTTGTAAATGTGAAGGCCGGACTCCCAGTCGGAGGGCGTCACGACCTGCTCGTAGCGGATGCGGTCTTCGATGTCGTGGACGCCGGCGGCCTCGAGCTTCTGAAGGACGAGCCCGCGAAAACCTTCCCGCTCGCGCTGCCAGTCCACGTTGGGGTGCTGGTGCGTGACGGGAACCAAAACGTACAGCGAGCTGTGTCCCGGGGGCGCCATCGTCGGATCGGTCTTCGCCGGGTTGGCGATGTAGAACGAGGGGTTTTGCGAGAGCACGTGTCGCTCAGAGATGTCCTGCATGTTGGAGTGGTAATCCTCGGGGAGAAAGATCGTATGGTGGTCGAGGTCCGTCTCCCCCTCGAGCCCGAGGTACATCATATAGGTCGAGCACGAGTACTTCTTCTTGGCGAGCTTCCGATCCGTCCAGCGACGTCGAAGCCGGTTGGGTACGAGTCGATTCATCGTGTCGGCGAAGTCGGCGTTGACGGTCAGCGCGTCGCACGGGTAATCGCCCTTTCGCGTCCGAACGCCCGCGGCGCGGCGTCCCTCGAACAGGATCTCCTCGACGGGCTCCTCGAGATGGATGCGTGCCCCGAGCTCGCCCGCGACCCGTGCGATCGCGCGCGGGACGGCGCCACAGCCGCCGCGCGGGTGAATCACGCCGAACTCGTACTCGAGAAAGGCGAGGATGGTGAACAAGCTCGGGCACTGGAAAGGAGACATCCCGAGA
>JBFJTV010000257.1:0-4854 GCA_041625075.1 Candidatus Polarisedimenticolaceae bacterium
GTCGGTCACGGGAGATATGCCGTCGTCTTCGATGTCATCAGGCGCTATCTGGTCTGGCGAGGCTTCGATGTCACGTATGTGAGCAATGTGACCGACATAGAGGACAAGATCATCGTCGCTGCGGAGGAAGCCGGGGAGACGGTCGAGGCTCTCGCCCAGGAGATGACGCAACGATTCTCCAAGATGTTCCGCGCACTCGGCGTGCTCCCTCCAGATCTGGAACCCAAGGCGACCGAGCACATCCCCGAGATGATCGAATTGATAGAGACTCTCGTGGACAGGGGGCTCGCCTATGAGCGCGGGGGTGACGTCTACTTCTCGGTCAAGACCCTGGAGGGCTACGGCAAGTTGTCTGGCCGCCGACCCGACGAGCTCCGCTCCGGCTATCGCATCGAGGTCGATGAGGCGAAGGAGGATCCTCTCGACTTCGCCCTGTGGAAGGCCACCAAGCCCGGCGAGCCGTGGTGGGATTCTCCGTGGGGCCGGGGAAGACCCGGTTGGCACATCGAATGCTCGGCCATGGCCGAGAAGTATCTCGGTCGTGGGTTCGAGATCCACGGAGGCGGAATGGATCTGATCTTTCCCCATCATGAGAACGAGATCGCTCAGAGCGAGGGCGCGACGGGCGAGCCGTTCGTGCGTTACTGGATGCACGCCGCGCACCTGATCGTCGAGGGCGAAAAGATGTCCAAGTCGAAGGGCAACTTCTACACGCTCCGCGATCTTCTCGAGAAGGGCTACAGCGCGCGCGCCATCCGGCTGTTGCTGCTCTCGAGCCACTACCGCAATCCGCTGAACTTCACCTTTGACGGCATGGGGCAGACCGCGGCGGAGCTCGAGCGGCTCGACGGCGTGCTCGCCAGGCTCGACCGCGAGCCAGCCGGCGAAGGGCGTGACGACGACCTCGAACGAGGGGTACGCGAGTCCTGCGAGGCCTTTCGCGACGCACTCGCCGACGATCTCAATATCAGCGAGGCGCTCGGGGTGGTCTTCCAACTCGTTCGCAAGGTCAACACGGCCATGGACCGCGGAGAGGTCCCGGCCGGGACCCGCGACGAGCTCAAGCGCGTCTTCGCCACCATCGATACCGTTCTCGGGGTCCTCGAGCGTCCCCCCGAGATCCTCGACGAGGAGGTCCAGGCGCTGATCGACCGGCGAACCGCCGCCCGCAAGGCCCGGGACTTCGCCGAGGCCGATCGGATCCGGGACGAGCTGGCCGGGCAGGGGATCGTCCTGGAGGACACCCCCGAAGGCGTTCGCTGGAAGAGGCGGATTCGCGGTCCCGGCTAAACCTTTGGTCGCCTCCCGGAGTCCAATCGATAATGAGCACCGTGGCCACGGCAGCCGACACGGCCGCCCGCGAGGCGGAATGGCTGAGTCGATTCCGACGGGGCGAGCGGGACGCCTTTGACGAGATCGTCCGCGCGCACCGCCGCGAGGTCTACCGCGTCGCCCGGCGCATCCTGGGCTCCCACGAGGACGCCGACGAGGCGACCCAGGAGGCGTTCGTGAGGGCGTGGCGCTCCCTGCGGCAGTTCCGTGGTGAGGCGTCGCTGCGTACCTGGCTGATCCGGATCGTGCTCAACGTCTCGAGGGCTCACCGGAGGCGGCGGGTGCCGACGACGGGCCTCGACGAGATCGGGATCGTCGCGGCCGCCGATGAAACGGCCGACGACACGGTGCGGCGGACCGAGGTCCGGCGACGCGTTCGGGATGCGGTCAGCAAGCTGCCGCCGCGCCAGCGCGAGGTCGTGGCGCTCAAGGTGTTCTCGGAGCTGACCTATCGCGACGTGGCGAGGGTGATGGGGTTGTCGGAGGGCGCGGTCAAGGCTCACCTGCACCAGGCGGTGTCGAACCTGCGGCGGCGGATGGAGTAAACCATGAATTGTTCCGAGTTCGAAAACGAGCTGGCGACGTTGTTGAGCGGGGAGCTCGACGGTTCGGTCCGCGAGCCTCGTCTGGCAAGGTTGCGCGAGCATGCCGCCGCCTGTTCGGAGTGTTCCGGCTGGTCGGACCTCGTCGAGTGGGCGAGCCTGCCGGTCTCCGAGCGCGATCCCTTTGACGACCCCGATCGGGAGTACTGGGACACGTTTGACGCGCGGTTGCGGGAGCGGATCGCCGGTGACCACTCCGCGGGCACCGCCGACCGCCGGCGTGCGTGGATCGGTCTCGCCGCCGCGGCGCTGGTCGGGATCGTATTGATCGTGCCGTGGGTTCTTCGCGATCGGGAGCCGTCCGGCGTCGTGCCGGAGGCGCCGATCACGGCTCAGGCCGAGCTCGATGCGATCTTCGACGCGGCGGACCCGGACGCGGTCCGTGAGGAAGTCGAGCGGATCGTCGGCGGCATTGCCGACAGGTTCTCCGCCCCGATCGAAGCGAACTCGATTCTCGGGGACGGCGAAGGTCTGATCCCGCCGGCGGGTGGGATGGACGGCCAGAACCGACGCCAGTTGCTCGAGTGGCTCGAAGCCGAAACGAAGCGACTCGAAGGAGGTTCCGCATGAGATTCCTGATCCCGTCCCTGCTCGTCTTCGTGACGACGCTGACCGCGATCACGCCGGCCGCGGATCTCCAGGAGCCACTTGCGGGCGAACCCGGGCCGACCGACCCCGAGCTGCGCGAAGCGCTGCGCGGCTACCTCGAGCGACGTCTTCGGATCGATCTCGGTCTCACGGACGAGCAGGCCGAGACCATGATGCCGAAGCTCGAGGCCATGCAGAGCATTCAGGCGCGCGTTCGGCGCGAAAAGCGAATCGCGTTACAGGAATTGCGGCGGCTGTACCACTCGGGAGCGACCGATACCGAGCTCGAGGGCGGTCTCGACCGGCTCGACGGCATCGACGACGAATACCGCGCCGAGGCCAAACGGCTGATGGCGGACCTCGACGACTCGTTGACCGTGCGTCAGCGCGTTCGCTTCAGGATCCTGTTGGTCGAGATCCGGGAGGACGTTCAGAGACGGATGCGGCAGCTCCAGATGGCACCGGGCGGTCGGAGAGGGCAGGGGCAGGTCGAACGCCCGGGTGATCCTTGATCGCGGAGCCCTCGCGAGATCCGCGCCAGCGGCTCGGTCTGGAAGGCGAGAGCGCGGCCGAGGAGGCCCTCCGCAAGGCGGGAATGCGCATCCTCGAACGCCGTTTTCGCTGCCGGCTGGGCGAGATCGACCTCGTGGCCATCCACGACGGCGTCGTCGTGTTCGTCGAGGTCAAGACGCGACGCGGAGCCTCCTACGGACGACCGGCGGAGTCCGTGACCTTCCGCAAACAGGAACGGCTCGCCCGTCTTGCGCTTGTCTGGTTGACCCGCCGCCACAAGCTCGCGTGGCCGGCGCGTTTCGACGTCGTCGAGGTCTTCCGGGGGCGCAGGGACGACGTCCGCGTCCGTCACATCCGGGACGCCTTCCGCCCGTCGGGGCCGTGTTGACGGCCGGAGTGGGTTGGGCTATTTTTCAGTGTTTGCCGAGGCACGGGCCTTCGACAGGTTCGCGCCTTCGACAGGCTCAGGGCCCTTCGAGGGCCTCAGGGCAGGCGGGAATAGCTCAGTTGGTAGAGCACGACCTTGCCAAGGTCGGGGTCGCCGGTTCGAGTCCGGTTTCCCGCTCCATGACGAGCACGGATCCATGAAGAACCGAGTCCTTCGCAACGCGGTTTTCGGTCTCATCCTGAGCGCCCTCGGGGCGAGCGCGGCCCTAGGTGTGGTTCTCGCGCCGGGGATCCCGCCCCGGCACTGCTGGCCAAGGACCTGAACGGACGCACCTGGAAGGCGCAGTGGAGCGACCACGAGCTGACCGTCGTCAACTTCTGGGCGACGTGGTGCGGCCCCTGCATCGAGGAGATGCCGGCACTCCAGAAGCTTCAGGACCGTCTCGGCGAACACGGTCTGCTGGTCGTCGGGGTTCTCGCGCGGGACGCCGCCAGCGACTCGGAGGCGCGTGCGTTTGTCGATGACCTGGACTTGACGTACCCGACGATCCGCGGGGAACGGGAGTTCCTCGGGAGGTGGGGCGGCATCGGGACGCTGCCGACCACCTATCTGGTCGGCAAGGACGGCAGGGTCAGGCGTCGATATATCGGTGCCTCCGAACCGCAGATCGAGGCGTTGATCTACGACGTGGAGGCCGTGCTCGACGGCCGTCCCCTGGGGCCGGTCGTCATTCCGGATCTCCCCGGCGGAGAGTAGAGGCCCCAACGTTCGGGTGGTGCCGCTCGGCGTGGTACGAAGACCGCACCAACGGGCCCGATTCGACGTAAGCGAAGCCGAGAGCGATTCCGGCGTCTCGCAGCGCGTCGAACTGATCCGGCGTCACGAAGCGCTCGACTTTCAGATGATCCCTGGTCGGTTGGAGGTACTGTCCGAGGGTCAGGACATCGACGCCCGCTTCGCGCAGATCGCGCATCACCCCGAGGACCTCGTCGTCGCGCTCGCCCATTCCCAGAACCAGGCTCGACTTCACCCGCATCGAGGGTAGATCGCGAGCTCGCTGCTCGGCGGCGGCGCGGAGAAGCCCGAGCGACGTCGTGTAGCGCGAACCCGGGCGGGCCGTGCGGTAGAGTCGCGGCACCGTCTCGACGTTGTGCGCGAAGACATCGGGGCTCGCCTCCAGAACCGTCGCCAGCGCCCCGGTCTTGTTCTTGAAGTCCGGGGTCAGCACCTCCACCGCGCACGACGGTGTGCGGCGCCGGATCGCGTGGATCACCTGGTTGAAGTGCCTGGCGCCTCCGTCCGCAAGGTCGTCGCGATCCACGCTCGTGATCACGGCGTGGCGCAGGCCGAGCCTGGCCACCGCCTGCGCCACGTGCTCGGGCTCGCGCGCGTCCACGCCGGTCCGCGGCCGCCCGCTCTTCACGTTGCAGA
>JBFJTV010000258.1:0-4841 GCA_041625075.1 Candidatus Polarisedimenticolaceae bacterium
ACGACCACGTTCGGCCCACGGGATCCTGGAACGATTCGATCAACCCGTGGTTGTTCTGGAGGTACTGCCAGTCCTGGTTGTTCGGGTCGGTCAGGATGGTGACCTGTCCGATCCCGTTGCGCTGGATCGATGTCGATGTCGTACCGTCCGCGAGGGTGATGCCGCTCAATCCCAGACCGTCGTAGACGTAGGCCGTGGGGTTGCCCAGACCGTCGATGATCGTCTCGACTCTCCCGGCATCGTCGTACAGGAACTCCACCGTGCGACCCTCCTCCGAGGTCAGTAGCGTCGGGAGGCCGAGCTCGTTGCGGTCGATCGTGAGGAGGTTCAGCATCGGGTCCTCGATCGAGATCAGATCGCCGCCCTCGTCGTAGCCGAAGGTGTATCTCCGCAGCGCCGGATCCGTCCGCTCGACCAGGTTCCCGCGGCTGTCGTAGGCATAGCTCACCGAGTGGCCGCTTGCGCTGGCCACCGAGGTCAGGTTCCCGACGTCGTCGTATCCGAACGTGTACATCGCAGTGCCACGGTCGTTCATCGTCTTGATCCGGTCGTTGCCGTCGTAGGTGAAGTTGCGGAAGGTGAAATCGGGTTCGGTGATGAAGTCGAGGTTTCCGTTGGAATCGTAGGTGTAGGTCCACGTGCGGTTGTTCTCGTCGGTGAACGACTCGACGGCGTCCGAGGGTGTAAGAAGCACCGTCCGCGCCGTCCCGTCGATAAACTGGATCCCCGTGCGACGCTTGCTGGTGTCGTAGCTGAACGTCATCGTGTTCATCGACGGGGGCGTCATCGATGCGAGGGTATCGTCGGCGTTGTACGTGTAAGTCGTCACGCCGTTCAGCGGGGACTCGGCGGTCAGCACCTGCCCCTTGGGGTTGTAGGTAAACGTCGAGGTTACATTCCCCCGGTTGGTGTGCGTGAGCACGTTGCCGGCCCCGTCGTAGGTGTAGGTCTCGAACGTCAGGTCCGGATAGTCGATCCGCGTGCGGTCCCAGTACGTGAAGCCTTCCGGGCCGACCGTGGCGTCGTAGGTGTAGGTGATCGTGTCCCCGGCCTCGTTCGTGCGCGACGCCGGCCGCCCGCTCGGAGCGTGCCAGGTCATGCTCTTGTTCTCCGAGCCGAGCGTGTTGATCGTCTCGCGGTGTCCGTCGCCCGAATAGGTCAACGAGATCGAATCCAGGACCTCGTTGACGAACTCTGTAACCTGCCCGGCCGCGTCGTGGGTGTATTGACGCGTGTGCGTGGTCGGCAGGGTCAACGTCGATTGGTTACCGATACGAGAAAACGTGTAGGTGTTGGTTTCGCCGTCGGTCTGGCTCTGCATCCGCCCGGACGAGTCGTAGACGTTGTTGACGGGCGAGTTCCCCCGTCCCCTCTGGATCGAAGTCAGGTTCCCCGGTCCGGAAGTCGCCGGATCGTCATAGGTGTACGTCACGGTCTCCCCCATGAAGACGTTGTTGCTCTGCAGGATGAAGTTGGGGAATGGATTGGCGAACAGCGTGTAGAACATCCCTCGCGCACCGTCATCGGCCAACTGTAGAAAGTTCGACGGGGAGTAAGTGAAGTTGATCGTGCGGCCGTTTCCATCGGAGACGCTTTCCGGGACCCGCGCGGCACCGCCATTTCCGTAGGTCAGGGTCAGCGTATTGTCGTTGCGGTCCTTGATGGTCATGAGCCGGCCGGTCCCGTCGAATCCGTAGCGACGCTGTTCGGTGGGATCCATCAGAACGTGACCGCCGCCAATCTCCTGAAGCTGAAACGGAATCTCCAGGGGCTTCACAAGATCCCAGCTCGACCCGTTCTGTTGAAAACGGATCACCTGCCCGCGATCGAAGACGACCGTCACGACGTCGTCGCTGCGAACGAGGTAGTGCTCGAAGCTGTGACGCCAGTTCTGCGCGAGGCTTCCCATGGCGATGTTCGCGTCGTCGAGATCCGACGAGTAGAACCTCTGCATAATCAGAGGGAGAGGACCGTCGATCACGAGATCCGGGACCGGCTCGAAGAAGAACTCGAGGTTGAACATCGAAACGGGATCGGAGTCGGTCGCGTCGTCGCCCTCCTCGCCGGTCGTCTTCGGCGTGAGGTCCTCGGGGACGACGTGGATCGTGAGCGTGCAGGTCCCCATCTCGTTGAGCGGCGCGTAAAACCAGCTGACCTGCATGGTGGTGGTCCCGACCGACTTTCCCCGAATCGACCACTCGCCGTAGTCGAAGGACGCGAACGGGTCAAGCGGGCCAACCTCGACGATGCCCGCGTTCGGAGGCACCGGGACGCCGTACAGCGTTTCCTCGGTCTCGTCCTCGCACGCGTAGACGCGCCACCTGACGACCTCGTTCACCGAGATGGTGATCTCTTGCGAGACACAGTAGTTGGCGGCAGCGGGGGTCGCGGCGAACACGAGGAACGCCAGCGTGATGATGCTGAGGTTTTTCATGAGTTCCCCCTCGGGTTCCGCGGCGGCAACGGGCCGCCGTTGTGACCCAGGAGGACCAGTGCGCAATCGGGAGCAAAACCGCGCCAGGATTCCGGAAATTTCGCGAGAAGAATTTCCGTGGCGCGCTTTCCGCGCCTTTTTCGCACTGGGAAGCGGAGAGGAAAAGATTCAGGAGATTTCGCGGTGCAACCACGCGCGTGCGGCGGTCCAAAGCCGGTTGACCGATCGGGGCGACGTCTCGAGCGCCTGCGCCGTTTCCTCGATCGTCATCCCCGCGAAGTACCGCAACTTGACGACATCGCTCATCGAGCGATCGAGGGCCTCGAGACGGTCGAGCGCGCCGTCGAGCGCGAGAACTTCCTCGGACGTCGGCTCCACGCCCGCGACGTCGTCCTCGAGCGTGACCTGGCGCTGCTCGCCGCCGTGACGGATCGCGCCGCGTCGCCGCGCCTGCTCGACGAGAATCCGCCGCATCGCCTCGGCCGCCGCGCCGAAGAAATGTGCCCGTCCGTTCCATTTCATCGCGCGGTCGCCGACCAGACGCACGTAGGCGTCGTGAACGAGCGACGTGGGCTGGTGCAGGTAGCCGTGTTTCTCGCCGGCGAGACGCGCGCGGGCAAGGTTGCGCAGCTCGGCGTATACCAGGGGCAACAGCTCGTCGGCCGCCTGCGTCCGTCCGCGCCGAAGGTCTTCGAGCAGACGAGTGACCTCATGCGAATCATCGGTCATCGGAAGTTATGATAGCGCCACGCCATGAGCGATGAACGTTGGAAGCGCCAGTGGGATCTCTTCCACCGCGTGTCGGAGTTGCCGGAGGAAGAGCGTCGCTCGTTTCTCGATCGCGAGTGCCCCGACGACCCCGATCTGGTGGGCGAAGTCCTCGAGCTGCTGAGCTCGCACCCGGCCAGCAACGGCGGGTTCATGGAGCGCCCGCCCCGTCTCGCGGATGTCGCCGACGCGGTCCCCGGCGAGCACATCGGGCCCTACGTCGTGGTACGCGAGCTCGGGGCCGGCGGGATGGGTGTCGTCTATCTCGCCGAGCAGAAAGAACCGGTCCGCCGCCAGGTCGCGCTCAAACTTCTCCGAACCGGGATGGACAGCGGCGAGTTCCTTAGTCGGTTCGAAGCCGAGAGGCAAGCGCTCGCGCTGATGAGCCACCCCGGGATCGCGCGGATCTACGACGCCGGCGTGACATCCCGCGGGCGGCCCTATCTCGCCATGGAATACGTTCCGGGCGAGCCCATCCATCGCTTCTGCGACTCGCAACGCCTCGACACCGACCAGCGGCTCGACCTGTTCGTTCGTGTGTGCGAGGCCGTGCAACATGCGCACGAACGCGGCGTCATCCACCGTGATCTCAAGCCCTCGAATATCCTCGTCACGACCGAGGACGACCGCCCGGCTCCCAAGATCATCGACTTCGGGGTGGCCAAGGCCATCGATCGCCCGCTGACCGCGGGCGCCGAGAAGACGCGAGCCGATCGTCTGATCGGTACGCCCGAGTACATGAGCCCCGAGCAGGCCGGCCTCGACGTGGCGGGGATCGACACACGAACCGATGTCTACGCGCTCGGGGTCGTGCTCTACGAGCTGCTCTCGGGCGCGCAGCCGTTCGACCCCGATTCGCTACGGCGGGCCGGCTTCGACGAGATCCGGCGCATCATCCGTGAAGAGGATCCGCCGCGTCCGAGCACACGGATCGAGTCCCACGGTCCCGACTCCGCGATCGTGGCGGAGCGTCGCCGCACCGACCCGCCTTCGCTCGTACGGCAGATCCGGGGAGATCTCGACTGGATCACGATGAAGGCGCTCGAGAAGGAGCGCGACCGGCGTTACCGCTCGCCGGCCGACTTCGCCGAGGACTTGCGCCGCTACCGTGGAAACGTCCCCGTCGAGGCACGACCGCCATCGGCGAGCTATCGGGCCGCCAAATTCGTTCGCCGACACCGACTGGGAGTGACCGCCGCCGCGATCGTCACGGTCGGCCTGCTCGTCGGGATCGCGCTCGGCGCGTGGGGTCTGCTTCGCGCCCTCGAGGCCGAACGCGAGGCTCGGGCCGAGGCGGCTGCTTCGACACGGATCGCCGACTTCATGATCAGCCTGTTCGAAAAATCCGACCCCAAGGAAGCGCGCGGCGACGTGATCAGCGCGCGCGACGTGCTCGACGCCGGCGTCGAGCGCATCGAGACCGAGTTGGCGGACGACCCCGAGGTGCGCGCGCGTCTGCTGAACTCGATGGCGAGCGTCTACCGCAGCCTGGGAGACTACGACAAGGCGCTCGAGCTGTTCGAACGGGAGCGGGAGCTTCTCGAGGACCTTCACGGCGCCGACGATCCGGCGACACTGGGAGCGCTGGGTGACGTCGCCGTCACCTACTGGTACCTCGGGCGGCACGACGAGGCGGAGC
>JBFJTV010000259.1:0-4840 GCA_041625075.1 Candidatus Polarisedimenticolaceae bacterium
CCGGCCTCCCGGAGCCGATCCGGGAAAGGCCCCGCTCCGGCTCCTAGCCCGATCGTCCCGGATGCCTATATTTGCCCGGAGGTTCACGAGCTCCGAGGGGGTCCGGGATGATTCTGCCCATCGGTCACGAGGAATCGGGAGTTCGCCGGCTTCCCTGGGTCAGCTTTGCCATCATGGCCCTGTGCGTGGTCGCCTTTCTGGCGACCTTCGGATCCGGGCCCGACGAGTACGAGACGATCGAATCGTTCGATGACGCCGTCGCCTACTGGATGGGGCACCCCTACCTCGATCCTCCCGAAGAGATGATGAGGATTTTCAACGAGGGGACGCGCGGGGAAGGCGAGGCGCTGGTCGCGGCCACGCGCGCGCTGATCCCGCCGCCCGAGGACAAGGAGCTGATCGCCGCCGAGCAGGAAAGGCTCGACGAGCTGTGGGCAACGGCCATGGACACCGTGGGTGCCAGTACGTTTTACAGCTACGGGCTCGTGCCGGCGGAGAGAAAGCCCGTGACGTTCATCACCCACATGTTTCTTCACGGGGGATGGCTCCATCTGCTCGGCAACCTGCTGATCTTCTACCTCGCGGCTCCCTTTATCGAAGACGTCTGGGGACGACCTCTGTTCGGCGGGTTCTACATTCTTGGCGGAATCTTCGCCGCGGCGATCTACGTCATGCGGGTTCCAGAATCGACGATCCCGATGATCGGAGCCTCGGGCGCGATCTCGGCGGTCATGGGTGCGTTTCTGATCCGATACTGGCACATCCGCATCAAGTTCTTCTACATCTTCGCGTTTTTTATCCGAGGAACCTTCGACGCACCCGCCTGGGTGATGTTGCCGCTGTGGTTTGCGGTGCAGCTGTTCTACGCGGCGTTGACCGACTCGCTCGGCCCGGCGGCGTCGGGCGTCGCCTACTGGGCCCACATCGCCGGATTCGTGTTCGGCGTCGGCGTCGCCTTCGGGATCAGGCACTTTCAGGTGGAGGAACGTTATCTGAAGACGGCCATCGAGGCCAAGACGACGACGCATCTGGTGGACAACTCTGCGCTCGAGAATGCTCTCGACGCCCACGCGCGCGGTGAGACCGACCAGGCGCTGCAGGCGCTCGCCGCCACCGTCGAGGCCGAGCCGTCCAACGACGAGGCCATCCATGCGTTCTGGTCGATCGCCGTTCAGAGCGGTCGTCCCGAGATCGCTGCCGCGGCCCTGACCCGACTGATTGGTGCCGAGCTGCGAGCCGGCCGCGAGGACCTCGCGGTGACCCACTGGACCGAGCTGAGCACGCAGCTTCCTAACCCCAGGGCTGGCGGCGACCTGCTCGTCCGTCTCGCCCAGGCGCTCCATCGACAGGGACGCCTCGAGGAAGCGGTGATGGCATTGCGGCGGGCCATGCTCGAGGCGGGCAGCGGAATGACCTCCACGATGGCCCTGCGGATCGCACGTGCCGCGCGCGAGATCGATCCCTCGATCGCCCGGGGTGCGGCACGTCTCATTCTGACCCGTCCTGACCCGGACCCCGCCGAACGTTCCTATGCCGAGGAGCTGCTTCGGACGCTCGGAGGTCAGGCGGCGTCCTGAGCGGTCGTGAAAGCCATACTCGTCGGGGCCGGTGGAATCTCGCGTGAGCTGCTGCGGCGGCTGAGCGAGATGTGGCAGGTGGTCGTGGTCGACCCGTCCCCGGGTCGTCTCGAGCTCGCATCGGGATTGCGCTCGTTCGAGACGATCGTCGGCGACGGTTCGAGTCGCGTCGTGCTCCTGCGCGCGAACCTTGCCGACGTCGATGCGCTGGTCGCCGCGAGCAACGACGATGATGTCAATCTCGAGGCATGTCGTCTCGCGCTTGGTGCGGGTCTGGCGAGAGTCGTCGCGGTCGCTGCGGATCCCGAGAGGCTTCCCGACTACCGCGAGATGGGGGTCGCCGCGATCTCACCCGACGGGCTCGCGGCGCGGCGTCTCGAGCTTCGGCTGGAGAACCGCCGGGTGTCCTCAACCGCGATCGCCGGGGGCAAGGCCGAAGTGATCGAGTTCCGGATCGCGCACGACTCGCCGGTCCGCGGCAAGGCACTGAAGGACCTGCACCCCTATTGTTTCATCGTCGGGTCGGTCCTGCGCGACGATCAGGTCATCATTCCCCACGGTGACACGGTGCTCGAGGAAGGTGACGTCGTCACGGTGGTGGGCGCGGGCACCGAGTTCGCCGAGATCGTCAAGACCTTCACCTCGGGGGAGGGACGGTTCCCGCTGGATTTCGGAAAACGGGTCGCCGTCACCGTCCAGAAGACGACCGATCTCGAACGGTCGTTCGCCGAGGCCGTCCACCTGGTTCGCAACAGCCGCGCGTCATCGCTGATCACGGTGCACCCCGACCCGGACGCGACCCGCGACGAAGGCCTCGCGACTCGCTTCCGCGAGCTCGTCGACGGGGCCAGACGGCGCTCGGACGGGGTCGAGCTGCGGTTCAAGGCGGTGAAGGGGCGGCCGACCGTGGCGCTGCGATCCCTTCCCACCGAGGAGAGCGTGGGGGTCCTCGTGCTCCCCACGACCAACGGTCGTGGCCCGGCGTCGTGGAGGGCGCCCGCGAAGGCCGCCGCTCTTGTCCGCCGGACCGGTCGTCCCGTGTTGCTGTCGCGCGGAACTGCGCCGTATCTCCGGATCGTCGTCCCGGCGCGGCGCACGCCGGCGGGCCGGGCGGCGCTGCGTGCGGCCATCGATCTCGCGAGGTTCTCGAAGGCCGAGCTTCGCGGCGTGGCCGTGGTGGACCCGGTGTTCATCTCGGGTGACGCTGCCCCGGAAGAGGCGCACCGCGCCATCGCCTGGCTCGAGGAGGAGGCGGCGGTCCACGGGGTCCGGGTCACGGGAGTCATCCGGGCCGGGAACCCGGCGAGAACGCTGGTCGAGGCCGCTCTCGACGCCGACCTCGTCGTTCTCGGGGTGCGCGGCGTCTCGCGTCCTATCCTCCGCCCGGCCCTCGAGACCCTCGTGGCGCGCCGGTCTTCGCGATCGGTTCTGATGGTCCCGGCGACGCCGGAGAGCTGATGGAACACGCGGTCTCGGTGATCGTCATCGCGCTCGCGGCGTTCCTCCTGCCGATCGCGGCGGGTCGTTTGCGGCTGCCCGCCGTGGTTCTCGAGATCACGTTCGGCATCGTGATCGGCCACTCGGTCCTCGACCTCATCCCCGGCTCCGAGGTCATGGACTATCTCGCGGAGCTCGGTTTCATCCTGTTGATGTTCCTCGCGGGGTTCGAGGTCGACTTCGGGCGTCTACGCCGCCAGGGAGTGAACCGGATCGCCACGGGCACCCTCGTCTTCGCGCTGACGCTCGCGCTGTCCGCGTGGTTTGCGTGGGTGCTCGAGCTCGGGCCGTTCGTGACGCTGCTGCTCGCGACGACTTCGGTCGGACTCGTGGTGCCGACCCTGCGGAATACGCGGCAATCCACGACCTCGCTCGGCCAGACGATTCTCGTCTGCGCGCTGCTCGCCGATTTTTTGACGCTCATCGGCGCGACGCTGTTCGCCATGGTGCACGCCCGGGGCGTGGGCTGGCACCTCCTCAACTTCCCCGTGCTCTTTCTTTCGATGGCGCTGCTCCTCCTGGTGCTCAAGCGCTTCGCGTGGTGGTATCCGGAGAAATTCGAGCGCCTGTTCACCGCCGACGACCCCGAGGAGATGGGGATCCGCGCGAGCCTCGCCATGATGTTCGTCTTCGTCGGGGTGTCGTACCTACTGGGCGTCGAGCCAATCCTCGGCGCCTTCCTGGCGGGCACCGCCTTCGCGCTCGTCTTTCGCCACCGCGGCCAGCTCGAGCGGAAGCTGGCGGGATTCGCCTACGGCTTCTTCGTTCCGATCTTCTTCATCCACGTCGGGATCCATTTTGACATGAGGGAGCTGCTCGAGCCGGGCGTGTTCGTGGCGGCGCTGCTGTTGCTCGGGGCCGCGGTCGCGGTCAAGGTCCTTCCCGCCCTCGTTTTGGTGACCCGCCGGTTCACCTTCCGCGAGTCGCTGTCGGCAGGAGTGCTTCTGTCCGCACGGCTGAGCCTGGTGATCGCGGTCGCCACGCTGGGAACGCGTCTCGGCTTGCTGGATCCCGCGCTCGAATCCCAGGTCATCCTGCTCGCGGTCGTCACCTCCGTCATCGCCCCCACCCTTTTCCGCAACATGATCAAGGTTCACCCCGAAGCTGAACCCACCCCGGCGCGTCTCAGCGTTGAATCGTCCGCTCAATAGAACCAAACGAAAGACGTCGACAGCTCCTCGATCCGGGCGTCCTTCGCGCTGTTCGCGAGGGCGACGCCCATCGCCTCGATCTCGTAGACGGTCTCGGAGAGTCCCACCGGGCTGAACGAGGCGACGCCCAGACTCGCAAGATGGCCCTCGGACGCAAGAGAGGCCGCCAGGTCGGTTCGAAGCTCACCCGAGAGCGACACGACCGCGAGAAAGCGGTCCTTCATCTCGGGACGGCTTGCGAGGCGGCGCACCCGCGCGCCGAGCAACGCCGGCGCCTCACCGCTGGCCAGCACCACGACCTTCGGGGGCTTGGCGGGGAGCGCGGTCACGACATCGCCCGCGCTCCACGCGCTCTCCAGCGGCTCCCGAAAGCGTCGCGCGAGCCCGGGGAATCCGTCCTCGGGAAGAACGAGGACACCCACCTTGCCCGGCGGTGAAGAGGCGTCCCAGCGGGCGGGCGATCGGCCCGGGTCCACCGCCACGGCGACCGCGGGGGGAGCGGGCCCGCCGGGGCGGGCGTCCCACCAATCCTGCAGTGCGGCGGCGATGCGTAACGGGTCCTCCTCTCCCGGGACGGCGGGCGGGTTGCCTTGTCAGGGCGGCCGCAGCTGCCAG
>JBFJTV010000260.1:0-4829 GCA_041625075.1 Candidatus Polarisedimenticolaceae bacterium
GCGCCGTGCGGTCGCGCGCCGGCCCTTTGTACCACAGGGTCCCGGCCTCTCCAAGTTGATCGAATGGCTGCGCGCGATGTACCTTCTGGCCGCTCCCGCGGTGTGGAGCGGGCGAGGATCATTGATGAGTGACGCACCCGCGCGGTCCGATCACTGGGCCGATCGGGCGACAGAAGAAGTGATGGCGACGGGTCGCCCGCCGGTGATCTCGACGGGGATCTCGCCGTCAGGGGACATTCATATCGGGAACCTCCGCGAGGTTCTGACGGGTGACGCGGTCTATCGCGTGCTCAAAGAGCGGGGGACCGGAGCCCGCTTCAATTTCGTGTCCGACAACTTCGATCCGCTTCGCCGCGTCTACGGTTTCCTCGACCCGGAAGTGTACGAGCCGCTCGTCGGGAAGCCGTTGTCGGAGATTCCGTGCCCGTGCGGCGAGCACGAATCCTATGCCGATCATTTTCTTCGACCTTTTCTCAACTCGCTCGAAAAGCTCAAGGTCGAGGTCGATGTTGAACGCGCCGATCGGATGTACAAGTCAGGCCGGATGACGCCGTGTATCGTCGCCGCGCTCGAGAATCGGGATCGGATCGTGGCGATCCTGGGCGAGCTGACCGGCAAACGGATGGGGGCGGAGTGGTCACCGTTCAACCCGCTTTGCCCGGAATGCGGGCGTATCTCGGGAGCTCGGGTGACGGGATTCTCGGCCGCCGACAAGGCCGTGGACTACTCCTGTGCTTGCGGTGCCTCGGGCACGGTCCCGATGGCCGGCGGGGGGAAGCTCGTCTGGCGAATCGACTGGCCCGCGCGGTGGAAGGCCCTCGGGGTCACGGTGGAGCCGTTCGGCAAGGACCACGCGACCCGCGGCGGGTCTTACGACACCGGGCAGAGAATCGCGCGGGAGGTTTTCGACATCGAGCCCCCGTACCCGATCCCCTACGAGTGGATCCGGCTGAAGGGACAGGGGGACATGTCGTCGAGTCGCGGCAACGTGCTATCGATCGGGAAGATGCTCGAGGTCGTCCCACCGGAGGTCCTGCGCTACCTCGTCCTCAAGGAGCGGCCGCAGAAGACGATCAACTTCGACCCGGGAAAACCGCTGCTGCAGATTGCCGACGAGGTGGACAATGCGGAGGCGACCGGACGCGACGAGCGCGCGCTCGCTTTGTCGCGAGCCGGGGAGTTTCGTCCCGTTGGGGTTCCCTTCAAGCACCTCGTGGTCGTCGCGCAGGTGGCGGGATTCGATCTCGAGCGGGCGGTGGAGATCCTCGAGCGTACGGGATACACCGGCCTCGACCGCGAGGTCGTGGGCGAGCGCATGGCCTACGCGCGGCGGTGGCTCGAGTCTTTCGCTCCTCCCGAGCTGCGATTCGAGGTCGCGGCCGACCTGCCTCCCGAGGCGAGTGATCTCGGCGCGGTCCAGAAGCGCTTTCTCGGAACGCTCGGCGAACGCCTGCAGGACGGGATGGACAGCGAGCAGATCCACCAGCTGATCTACGACGTCGCCGGCGAGTTCTCGGAGGAGACACGACCGGGGCCGCTGTTCCAGGCGATCTACATCGTGTTGCTCGGGAGGACGTCGGGCCCCCGGGCGGGCTGGTTTCTGGCGTTTCTGGATCCGGGTTTCGCCGCGGAGCGCTTCGTCGAGGCCTCGAGACGATAGCTAGTCGTCCGGCGTATCGCGCGAGGGGTCAAGAAGGACGGGGGACTCGGACAATCGGTGTCGCGTTTCCCGGACGACGCTGAGCAGGACCGCACGCTGAATCCGCCATGCCGAGTCGAGCAGCCGCAGTGTCTCCTCGGCCAACCCGTGCATCTCGCGGATGCGTGAATCGGGCGGTGCCTGGTCCGATTTCGCGTTGAGCGCATCCACAGCCGCACGCACGATCCGCAGGGCCTCGTCGACGGAGTGCCGTTCATCGTCCCTGATCTGGCGCAGGAGGTGGGCGGTCTCGAGGAGGTCCGGGGTGAGACGCTCCTGTTCCTCGGAGCCGCTCTCCCAGTGTTGACCGGTCAGGATCCACTCCAGGCTGGTGCGACCGATCCGGGCGAGCTCGACCAGCCTGCGGGGCTCCGGCACGACGCCATGCTCGTACTTGTGAACTGCCGACTGCGTGGTGCCGAGGAGGCGCGCCAGCTCCCATTGCCGCATCCCGGCCTGGAGGCGGATCTGCTTGATCCGCTGGCCCATCGCCGCCTTGTCGAGGTCCTGCATTCGCTAGCGCTCCGCCCGCCCGATCTCCCGTCCCGGTACCCTGGCAATATAGGTCCATGCATCTTGGCGGCAACTCGGCATTCAGGCGTGGAATTTGGCGGGGCGCTCCCTGACGAGAACCAGCAGAAAGGCACCGGGGACGAACAGGGCGAGCAGCACGAGGATGGACCCTCGAGTGCTCCCGCTGGCCAGGGCGACCCCCCCCATCAGGAGGGGACCAAGAACGGCCGCGAACTTGCCGAGAAGATTGTAGAAGCCAAAGAACTCGGCCGACGCCTCGGGCGGAATGAGCCGGGCATAGAACGATCGGCTGAGCGACTGGACGCCTCCCTGCACGAGCCCGATCGTCACGGCAACGGCGTAGAACTCCCACTCGTTCGCCAGAGAGTAGCCCCACACGGTGATCCCGATGTAGACCGCGATCCCGATCAGGATCCCGCTCTTGGCGCCGATCTTCTGCCCGAGCCAGCCGAAGAACAGCGCGGCCGGGAAGCCGACGAACTGCGTGATGACCAACGCGGTGAGGAGCCCCTCGGCAGGAAAGCCGAGCGCCAGGCCGAAATCAACCGCCATGCGCACGATCGTGTCGACGCCGTCGATGTAGAGCCAGTAGGCGACGAGGAATAGCGCGACCATCCGGTAGTGCTTCAAACGCCGGAAGGTGGCGGTGAGCTGCCGGAAGCCGCCGACCGCGGCCACCCGAAGCCGAACCCGGCGCCCGATCAGACGCTCACGAACGATCCTGAGCAACGGGATGGTGAAAGCGGCCCACCACAACGCGGTCAGGACAAACGAGACGCGCACTGCCTGCGCGGCGTCGGCCAACCCGAAGGTCTCGGGCCACCGCATCATGGCGACGCAGAGCACGAAGAAGATCCCGCCGCCGAGATACCCCGCCGCAAAGCCCAGCGCGGAGACGAAGTCGAGGCTTCGCCTCTCGGAGACGTCCAGAATCAACGCGTCATAGAAGACGTTCGAGCCGGAGAACCCGACGCCGCCAAGGACGTACAGCGCGGCGGCGAGCTGCCAGGCGCCGCCCTGCACCAGGCTGAGACCGGCGGTCGACAGGACTCCCACGAGAGCGAACCCTCCCAGAAAGCGTTTCTTGAACGCTCCCTGATCGGCGATCGCCCCGAGAAGGGGAGAGAGCGACAGGACGACGAGACTCCCGACCGAGTTGGCGATCCCGAGCCGGAAGGTGCTCACGGTGGGATCGACCCCCGCGCTCCAGTACTCCCTGAAGAAGACGGGGAAGAACCCGGCGATGACCGCGGTCGCGAAGGCGGAGTTTCCCCAGTCGTAAGCCGCCCACGCGACGACTTGCCGACGATTCACTAACGCTCGCCCCAGCGCAGCTTTCGTCGCAGAACCTCGAAGAAGCTCCGGCCCGTGACCCGGACGAGACGGACCGGGGTGCGATGGTCATCGACGACCATCGAGTCACCACCCTTCATCGGAAAGCCGATCTGGCCATCGAGCGTGAGATAGACCTCCTCGGCGGTGTCCCGAAGGACGACCTCGACCTTGACCGTTGCCGGCACGACGAGCGGGCGGTAGGTCATGGTATGCGGGCAGATCGGCGCGATGACGAAGGCGCGAACCCGTGGATCGAGAATGGGACCGCCGGCCGAGAGGTTATAGGCGGTCGAGCCCGTCGGCGTCGAGATGATCAGACCGTCCGAGGTGTACGAGGCCACCCGCGCGCGATCGACCAGAACGTCCAGCTCGATCATCCGGGCGAGCGCCGTCTTCGTGACGACCGCGTCGTTGAGAACGGCGTACTGCCGGAGGGTCTTGCCGCTGCGGCGATAGCGCACCCTCAGGAGATGGCGCTCTTCCACCGTGTACTCGCCCCCGATGACCCGTTCGAGACCCTCGAAGAGCTCTTCGGGGTTGAGCTCGGTGAGGAAGCCCAGGCTTCCGAAGTTGATGCCCAGGATGGGAATCCCGCGCGGCGCGGCGGACCGGGCGACGGAGAGCAGCGTGCCGTCCCCGCCCGCCACGATCACCAGATCGATCCCTCGCGGCAGCTGACCGCTCGGCGCACCCCGACCGAGACCCAGCGCGCGCGACGTTTCGTCGTCGAGCCGGACCTGGATCCCACGCTCCTTGAGCCACGAACCGATCTCCGAAGCGATCCGGGCGCCTTGCTCGGGACCGATCTTCGAGACGACCGCCACGCTCTTCAACGCGGGAGGGGCGCTCTCCTTCGCACTCATACGCCGTTGTCGTGCTCTCGGCATCTCAGCGCTTCACCCATGGCGCGGACGAGGTCGCCGCCTTCGAGACCGCCGGGGTCGAGATCGAGGTGGAGAAAGAACTCGACGTTACCCTCGGCGCCTCGAATCGCGGAACGCGCCACGCCCCGCACCGACCAACCGTCGCGCGCAGCAAACGCGGCAACCTTCTCCAGAACCTCACGATGCGCCTCCCTGTCCCTGACGACGCCCCCGCGTCCGACCTTGCCCCGGCCGACCTCGAACTGCGGTTTGACCAGCGTGACCACCTCACCCCCGGATGCGAGACAGCGTCGGAGCGCCGGCAGGATCCGGGTGACGGAGATGAAGGATACATCCATCACGGCGAGTTGCGGTGCAAAGGGGAGATCTTCCGAGAC
>JBFJTV010000261.1:0-4789 GCA_041625075.1 Candidatus Polarisedimenticolaceae bacterium
CCGGCCGAATCGGTCTCGTCGACCTGATCAACCCGTCAACGACCACCGATCGCAGGGTCGTCGTACATGTCGATCGAGGTCCCGAAGGGATCGCACAGCTCGAGAGCCTTCCGGCGCACCTCCGGCTCGATCGGAATGACCTCGTGAACCGGCTCGACGCCTTCGTCCAGGACGGAGATCTCCACCAGTAGAGACGGTTTCTCGATCGACCACCACATCTCGCACTGCTCCGGTCCAGGACTGAAGCAAGCGATGAGCTTGCCCGCGACGAGCCCGCTCTCCGTGGACATCGCGCCCCATAGAGGTGGAATGCTGCGCAGGATCTGCAGCGGATCGTCCCCCGCGGAGACCAACCCAAAGTTGACCTCGCCGAGTTTTTCCGTCGAATCGCCCTCCGCGGTGACGGCCGTCAGGATGAGGCAACCGCTGTCTTCTACCAGGACCAGCTTGGGCGGGTCCAGGAACCGGACGATTTCTATGGGGCCCTCGTCACCGCTGTCGTCCAGGTCGTCGATGACCGCGACCTCGGGCAGCTCTTCGGCGACTTCCTGCGACATCAGCCAGTCGATGTTGTCCATCCCGTCGTCGTCTTCCCCGACGCGGGCGTAGGCGCCAAAGATCACGTCCTTGGTTGCGGGGCCGATGGACGGGATGTCGACAGTGAGTCCCAGGCTCTCTCCCGGGCCGAGCGCGGGCAAATCCACCGACTTCTTCGCGAGAACGCTTTCCTCGCGCGAATCGATCACGATCGCCTCGATGGTGCCACCGGAGACGCCTTCCTCGCCGCTGTTGCCGACCTCGAGGTGAAGGCGCCAGCCCTTCTTGCGTGTCTTGGCCTTCTCGATGTCGATCGTGATGTCGGGAGCCAGATGGGCCGCCTCGGCGTGGGCGGCGAGGACCTCGTCCACCGTATCGGGAACGTCCAGAACGTTGCCATCCGGATCGAACGTCAGCCCGAGCGATGGCGGTAATCCTCGCTCGGGGTGACCCGGCTCGAACTCCTCCGGGATGTTCTTCCGGGGAATCGGCTCGAGGTAATTTTCGATCAGCTCCTCGACACGTGTCTTGTTGACCGCCAGGATCTCTTCGGCGTCCGGCCGGAAACCTCCCAGCTTGCCCTTCTTCCACGCCGGGTCACTGGCCTCGAACAGGTCCTCGAGCACCCGGTCGTCGTCGATCGCCTTCATCATCCCGACCAGGACCTGGTCCACGTCCGAGTCGAGTCGCCCGAGGTCCTCACAGGTCCGCAGCAGGTATTCGATCGCCGACTGGACCATACGCCGGTTCCTGACCCTGCTGCTTCCGAGCGAGTCGGGATCGCGTCCCGCGAAGGTCGCGCGCGCGTGCCCCATGCGGACACCGTAACCCGCGTGGGATTCCCAGTCCTCGAGAAAGTGCATGAACTGGCCGAGCTTCACGAGACGGTACTCGAGTCTTGTTTCCTCTCGAGACCGTTGCCACAGTTCGTGGAACCGCTCGTCGCGGTGGCCAAAGGCGTGCCATTGGATCTTGTTCTTGCGCTCGATCGGATTCATCTCGGCGTGGGTCGCTTTGTTTTCGTCCATGCCCCAGTCACCGCTGGCGATCAGGTGCGACTCCTCCCAATCGAAGCAGGTGGCGAGGGACAACCCGAAGCGCAGGTAGTAATGCGAGTCGCGTTCGAACGCCGATGCGACGGATGGAACGGTCAAAGCGAGCGCAACGCCGATCAGTACGCGGGCTCTCATGGTCTTCCTCCGAGACTGCGGAGCGATTCTATCTCGTTTTCGGCGCCGCGTGCGGGCTCGGCACGTTAGAATCTCTTGTAGATCGTCGGAACAGGAAAGCCTTCACCCTCCAGAAAGGAGGCAACGATGTCGCACGCGAAACCCTGTCGCGCCGTCACTCTTGCCGTCGCAGTCGCGCTACTGCTCAGCTCCGTCACTCTCGCCGCAAGCGGTAAGAAGAAACGAGACACGAAAGACGAGTACACCGTCACCGAAGCCGAGCTGCAGGCCGATCTGATGAGTTACGCGGATCGCTACGCGAGCATCGCGGCTCAGGCGATCGACGACGTGGCGGCTCTCGAGCCGCCGCCCGAGGTTCAGCGGTTGTTCAGCGCCGATCTGGTCTATTCCGCCGCCGCGGCTTACACGATCGCTGCGGACGCGAATGCACAGGTCGGGTTGCTGGACATGGTCGTGCTGGCCACGCTCGGGAAATCTGTCTTCGAGGAACATTGGCGACCCCGATACGGCGCCTTCGCGGACCCCGTGATCGCGGCTTTGGGCAAGCTCGAGGTCGACGTCTGGGAGATCGCGGACCGGATCCTGGACGGCGCGCAGCAAGCGGAGCTTCGTGAGCGAATCGAAGCCTTCCGGCGGGCCAACCCCGAGCTGACCACCTTCAGCCATCTTCGGTTTGCGGACTTCCCGTCGAAGCGCGCGACATCGACCCTCAAGGCGAAGAGCGGCGGTGGAATCTTCAAGTCCGTCAAGCGGATCACCGAGCAGGTCGAGCAAACGCGAATGCTGGCGGAGCGCGGCATGTATCTGTCGACCCGTCTTCCGCTCCTGGGCGGCTTCTTCGCGGACGCCTGGCTGTCGCGACTCTCGATGAATCCCGCGGTCGACGAGCTGATGCAGGACGTGCACACCTTCGCCGACGTCTCCTTGCGGCTGGCGGCGGTGGCCGAGGAACTGCCGGCAACGGTCTCGGAAGAGCGCGACGCGACGATTCGGCAAGTGGTTCAGGAAGCCGCCCAGCTAAGACGCGAGACCGTCGATCACGTGTTCGAGGGCATCGCGGAAGAGCGCAACAACGCGATCGAGCAGCTTGCGGCCGAGGAACAACGGCTGAAGGGTGTGCTCACCGAGCTGCGCTTGACCCTCACCGCCGGGAACGAGCTGACCGTCTCCACCGGTGAGCTGATGGACAAGCTCGAGCTCATGACCGCGACCGACGAGGCCGCGGTGCCGGCGAAGCCCTTCGATATCGATGACTACCGCGAGACGCTGGTCGAAGCCGGTGCTACCGTTCGCGATCTGAACGATCTGGTCGGCTCGGCCAATGTGCTCTTGGACTCGCGCGGGACGGAACAGGTGCTCGCCTCGATCGACGAGGTGGTCGCCGCGAGCCAGCGAATTCTCATTCGCCTGTTTCTTCTGTCGGCGCTCTTGATCGTCATCGCGCTGGCGGGCTATGTCGTCGCAAGGCTCACGTATCGATGGCTCGCCGTTCGCTTGCTCGGCTCGGCGGAATGACACGACATCGTTCAGGCAGAGGCATCTCGGGCCGAGTAGTGGACCTCGGTCGGTAGCGCGAGCCGGGTGCCCGAACGGTCGACGATCCCCATCACCTGGAGAAGGACGTCCTCTCGAATCTCCAGGAACTCGGGCCAGGCATTGGTCAGCGCATAGGCAAAGATCTCGATCCGGATGAAGTACTTGCCGAAGCCGATGAACCGGACGCGCAGCGGTTCGTCGGCCATCCGAGGGTGATCCGCGAGCATCTTTCGAAGCCCGGCCAGCAGGTTAGCGAGCTGCTCCTGCGTGGTTTCGTACCTCACACAGACGTCTTCCTTGAGCAGGATCCGGTCCCGCTCGGACAGATTCTCCAGCTGGAGCTTGGCGAAGTCGGCGTTGGGAACCGTCACCACGGTGCGATCCAGAGTGCGTATCTTGACCGACCGCAAGCCGACGTCCTCGACCGTGCCGCGCCGGTCACCGAAACGGCAAAAATCGCCTACCTTCACGGGCTGGTCCGCGTAGAGGATGACGCCGCCGATCAAGTTCTCGAGGGTGCCCTGGGCGGCGAGCGCGATGGCGAGACCACCGACCCCGAGTCCGGCGACGAGACCGGTGACCGGAACGCCGAGAGTATGCGCTGCCCGGACGGCGATTGCCGTCACGACGACGATCGTGGCACTGCGCAAGACCACCCGCACGAACTGTTTTTTGAGGGGCCGCGCGTCACGAAACAACAGCCGGACCGTCATGTCGCCGAGGCGCGTGAGCAACAGCGCTACGAGCCACGCGAAACCGATGGAACCGACGATTGAGAAAAACAACCGGACCAACATGACGGGCATGCCCGGGAGCTGAAAGAGACGGACGATCAGGAAGTCACCGACGGTCGGGACGCTCAGCAGGGCCAGTGGAACGATAAAGCTCGCCAGTCGATGTCCGGGGAGACTACGTTCTTGCCACCGGCGACCAAGCCAGGCAGCGGCGAGGACCGCCAGCGTGATCAAGACGACCAGCAGCACCAGCCCGGCCCACTGCCACGCCATCATGCCCCCGACCTCGCCCTTGAACCACGATGGCATCGCGTCGACGAGCTTCATGACGATGATGATGTCGGACCCCCCTCGCAGCTCGGTGATGTGCCCGCCGGCTCGACCGGGTCGCAGGGGCAGATGCCGGACGCGGTTGTAGTACTCTTCGGCGAGAGCGACCGTGCCCGTCGAGAAGAGCCACTGCCCCTCGCGGTCACCTTCAGGGACCCGCGCCAGCTGGATCTCGGTGTGGGGCACCGTCCAGCGCGTCAGCTCGAGCTCGTCGACCTCCGCGGCGTCAGGTACTTCTTGCAGAGGTGGCAGCTCGACGCGGTCGAGAACATCTTTGAGAAGCAGCGCGATCTCCGCCGACGCATCTTCGTAAACCAGGGGCGGAATCTCGCTCAAGTTGAGGCATTCCCTCGCTTCGCGGAACGGTTTCGCGTAGCCGGGATCGCGATTGGAGTACAGCTCCCACGCCCGGTCGACCGATTCCAGAAAAGTCGTCAGCGTGGCGCGCGGGCTCGACCGATC
>JBFJTV010000262.1:0-4756 GCA_041625075.1 Candidatus Polarisedimenticolaceae bacterium
CTCGCCCTGCTTCTCACCGAGACTCTTGACGTAACGGAGCCCCATCCGGACGGAATAGGGACACTCGTTTTCGGCTTCGACCGGGGGACAGTCCACAAGGGACAGTCCCCCGGACAGTCCCCCTTCGAGGGTGCAGTCCCAGGAGCTGTGGACGACGTCCACCGGGCGAACCTCCACCCCGTGCCGCTTCGCGTCGTCGATGATGGTCGCGGGCGAGTAGAACCCCATGGGCTGGGCGTTGAGGAGCGAGCAGGCGAACACCTCCGGGTAGTGCCGCTTCATCCAGGCGGTGGCGTAGGCGATCAAAGCAAAGCTCGCCGCGTGGGACTCGGGGAAACCGTACTCGCCAAAACCGCGGATCTGCTCGAAGACGCGCTCGGCAAACTCCGGCTCGATCCCCTTGGCCGTCATGCGCCGGACGAGACGGTGGCGGTGACGCTCGATCCTTCCCGTTCGGCGCCACGCCGCCATGTCGCGGCGCAGCTGGTCGGCCTCGCCGGGTGTGTAGTCGGCGGCAACCATGGCAAGCCGGATGACCTGCTCCTGGAACAACGGCACCCCGAGGGTCTTCTCGAGCACGGGCTCGAGACAGGCGTGCGGGTAGACCACGGGCTCCTCCCCCGCGCGTCGTCTTAAATAAGGATGCACCATCCCGCCGGTGATCGGACCGGGCCGGACGATGCTGACCTCGATTACCAGATCGTAGTAGGTTCGCGGTTTGAGACGCGGCAACATCGCCATCTGCGCGCGGCTTTCGATCTGGAAGACACCAACGGTGTCGGCCTTGCAGATGCTGTCGAACGTCGCCTCGTCGCCGGCAGGGATCGCGGCCATCGTCCACGTCTCGCCGCGGTGCTTCTCGAGGAGATCGAAACCGAGGTGGAGCTGGTGGAGCGCGCCGAGCCCGAGCAGATCGACCTTGAAGAGCCCCAGCTCTTCGAGACAGTCCTTGTCCCACTGGATGACGGTTCGATCCTCCATGGTGGCGTTCTCGATGGGGACGAGATCCGAGACCGGCTCGTGGCCGAGAAGAAACCCGCCGGGGTGGATCGAGAGGTGTCGTGGGAAGTCGATGATCTCGGAGGCCAGCCGCAGCAGATGATCGTGAACGGACTGCCCGGGATCGAGCCCGGCCTTGGCCAGGGACTCGCCGCCGAGACCGTCGTAGTGTCCGAGTAGCTTCGAGAGCCGGTCGAGCGCGGTCTCGGCGACGCCGAGAACCTTGCCGACCTCGCGAATCGCCGAGCGCGCGCGATAACGGATGAAGTTGGCGACCATGGCGGCGTGGCTCCGCCCGTACTTGTCGTAGACGTGCTGGATGACCTCCTCGCGGCGCTCGTGCTCGATGTCGAGATCGATATCCGGCGGCTCGGCGCGCTCGCGTGAGAGAAAGCGCTCGAACAGCAACCCCATCCGGACCGGATCGACCGCGGTGATCCCGAGGCAGTAGCACACCGCCGAGTTGGCGGCCGATCCCCTGCCCTGACAGAGGATGCCCCGCTCGCGACAGAACCGGACGATCTCCCACATGGTCAGGAAGTAGCCGCAATAGTCGAGCTCGTCGATGAGAACGAGCTCCTTGTCGAGCTGCCGGACCATGGCGTCGTCGATCTCGCCGCCGTAACGCTCGCGCGCGCCCTCGAAGGTGAGATGCCTGAGCCAGCTCGACGACGTCGTGCCGTCGGGAAGCTTCTCCGAAGGGTAGACGTAACGGATGCTCGCCAACGAGAAGTCGCAACGGTCGGCGATCTCGCGCGTGAGCGCGACCGCCCCCGGGTCTCCGGAGAACAACGCGGCGAACGCATGCGGCGACTTGAGGGCGTGCTCGGCGTTGGGTTTGGTGAGCCGTCCCGCCGTCGCGAGCGTCACGCCGTGGCGGATACAGGTGAGGACGTCCTGCGCCTCACGTCGTGCCGGTTTGTGGTAAAGGACCTCGGTCCCCGCCACCACGGGAATGCCGTAACGCTCGGCGCGCTTGCGGAGCCTGGCCTCCTGTTCGAGCTCTTCCGAGCGACGATGCCGTGCCGCCAGGGCGTACAACCGATCGCCGAACGCATCGCGGAGGTCGTGAGCGACGAACACCGGATCGACCTCGCTGACCAGCAGGCTGCGATCGCCGCCCCACAACGCGATCAGGCCCTCGGCGTGATCGCACACCTCGGCCCACCGGACGCGGCTCTCTCCCTTGGGCGAGCGGAGCCGGCCGGCGGTGATCAGACGGCAGAGGTTGGCGTAACCCTCGCGTCTCATGGCGAGCAACATCAGCGTGGAGTCGTCGTCGAGGGTGATCTCGGAGCCGATCACGAGCCGGACACCGACCTCGCGTGCCCTGGCGTGGGCCTCGACCACGCCATAGACGCCGTCGCGATCGGTCAGCGCGAGCCCCTCGAGACCGAGCTGCGCGCAGGCCTCGATCAGCTCCTCGGGATGGCTCGCCCCCTCGAGAAACGAGAAGTTGCTCTTGCACCACAACGGAAAGTACGGACTCATTCCATCAATTCCGAAATGGGGACATGCCTTTAACGCCGACAAAGGCATGTCCCCATTGGATAATTAAAAGTTCATTCGACGCGGCCCTGGAGAAACCACCGGCGGCGGGCGCGGTCGTAGAACACCCACAACAGCTCGCCCTTCTGCGTCTCGGCGTAGTGGTAATCGCGGTGGACGGACTTGTTCCACCATCCTCCGGAAACGACGTAGGGCCCGAGCACACGCACCACCGGTCCCTGTTTCAGATCGCGCAGCATCCAACCGTCGGGCTCGTGACGCGGGCGCGAGGGCAACGGCAACGGCCGGGTGTAGAGCCGCCGGACGAGCGCGTTGACATCGACGTCACGCGGTTTCGGGACGGGCACCTCGTCGACCTTCTCCCAGGCAAAGCCGGCCTCGGGGAGATGCCCCTCGCGAAGCTGGGCACGCACGACGGCCTCGTCGCCGAGCTCTGCCCGCAGACGCGCTAGCGCTCGATGGGTCGCCGCCGGATCGCGTCGGGGCTTGTCGGCGAAGATCCGGAGCTGCTCGCGGGTCGCCGTCACGCTCTCGCCCGCCAGGATCACCTCGACGACGCCGTCGGGAAGCCTCCGGAGGGCCTCGAGCCTCAACCGGATCAGCTCGAGCAGCTGTGCGGCGTCGAGCGTGGGCGCCGCGGGCCGGATCGCCTCGAGATGGTCGCCCAGACGTTCGAAGCGAAAGCCGACGTGGATCCTGCTCAGCGAATGACCGCTGGCCGCCATCGTCTCGAGCAACGGCTTGATCAGACGCTCGACGGCCGTCATCAGACGACCGACGTCGGTCTCCGGATGATCGAGGATCAGTCGCTGCATCGCTGGCGGAGACGGTCTCTCCGGCTGGAGCGGAAGACGCAGAACACCCGAGGCGAGACGGTGGAGACGATGCGCCTCGTACCCGAAGCGACGCTCGATGCCTTCGGGCGGCAGATCCATGAACTTGCCCACGCTCTTGATGCCGAGCTTGGCGAGCGTGTCCCGCGTGTCGGGGTCAAGCGCCAGACGGTCGAGAGGAACGCGGCGTGCCGCGGCGCGCTCGTCGGCCGCATTGCGTAAGACGATGACGCCCCGTTTGGACCTGGCCAGCGCATAGGTGCCAAAACGCGTGAAGCCAGCCACGACGGTGCCGTGAAAACCGCACCGCGTCAGCTCGGACCGCACCAGACCGGCCCAGTTCGAGAGCGACCCGTAAAGACGTTCGAGCCCCGAGGCGTCGAGCCAGAACACACCGGGGTCTTCCTCGGCGGGCTCGACATGGGGCGTCAGGCTTCGCAACCGCCGGCTCAGCGTCGAGACCGCCTTGTCGATCTCCTTTTTTGACACCTCGGCCGCGTGCAACCCCCCGGCCAGCGAGAGCGCCGCGGCATAACGCATCCCGGGCAGGATGCGAAACGATCGCGCGCGCTCGTTGACCCACAGGATCTTCCCCTGCGGTTTGTCGGCATCGACCACGGCCACGGGACGGTCGCGCCACTCGGCGTGGCTGCGGATCAAGAGCTGAAGCGGGAATGCCGGCAGGTCAACGCAGGCCATCCGGTCCATGGCAAACCTCCCGGTGCTTCCAACCCGGTCCACGACGCTTGTCTTTGAGAACGCGCGCCTCGCACAGGAAATGGTCTTCCTCCTGGTGGGTACGCACCGCCTCGGCCCGGATCGAGACGAGCGACCCCACCGAGGGATGCTCGCGATCTTTTTCGGTCAGACACAAGACGGCCGTGCGGTGCTTCTTGGCCAGACCGGCGAGACGGGTCTGGACGGGCGGCAGGACACGCGCGCGCTCTCCGAGGTCGAGCACCACCAGCCCGAAACCTCCCGAGCGCACGAGCTGGTCGGCGGCGCGGGCGGCCACGAGCGTCTCCGTCACCCACACCACCACCAGCGCGTCGAGATCGACCGCCATCCGTGCCACGTCGGGGGGATAGAACGCACTCCCCCGCTTCGCGATCCAGGCGACCGGCTCGCCCTGCCGCTGCGCTTCGAGCACCAACCGGAACGCGAGCGTCAACGCCGCGGAGGTGTAGCCACCCGAGATCTCCCCGAGCCGTCCCGTGAACGCCGAGAGCGACCAGACGGCGGGCGCGTCGGGAACGACCAGACCGCGCCGCACGCCCCCGGCAACGGGCGCGTTCGGTTGCGACGCCGGAGCCCCGGCTCGCGACCCGGCGATCACGAGCGCTCCAGAAAGCGCCGGACCTCGACGACCTTGCCGAGCAGCGAGAAATCCTTCGGGTCGGGCACGATGACCTCGA
>JBFJTV010000263.1:0-4749 GCA_041625075.1 Candidatus Polarisedimenticolaceae bacterium
CGACGATCTTGCCCGGGATCTCGTAGTTCCGTTTGTCCGCGATGACCTCGGACAGCGTCCGCTCCGACTTCTTCGCGTCGAAATTCGGCAGGATCAGCTCGTCGGTCCCGCGCGGGCCGAGATCCGTGAACAGATCGAGGTCGTGGCCGAGATCGGGGGGGTTGTCAAAGGTCTTGATGACCATCACCCGCTGGTTTTTCGACTCGAAGACCTCATTCACCTTCCCGGCCATCTCGTAGCACAGATCCAGGTGGCGGCGGCCTTTCTCGATATGTTTCCTCGGGAAGTCCTTCAGGTGGGGATCATCGGTACCGGCCATGGCTTCCCAGTACCGCATCAGCACGACGTTCCCCCGCAGCGCCTCGATCATTGTTCGCATCGAGAAATTCTCGATCTCGATCGCAGGCGGCGGCTCGCCCTTCCGCGCGCTCAGAAGAGCCTGCAGGATATGGTTGAGGTAGGGTGAGAATCTGTCCGTGCCGTTCATGCTCATCGCTTCGAGGGATCCTTTCCGTTCAACTGCTTCGTCACGATCTGGCGAATCTCGTCCTGGGTTTCATCGATCGTACGGACCTTGACCGTCCGGCCGGTCCGAAGCCGCCCCCACAGATCCCTGTAGGCGAGAGCCCTCTCGTCGTAGTACTCGGGCGGATACTCCGGTTTACGGGCAAAGGCGACGGCCGGCTCCGCGTCCATGAAGAACGCGATGGTCGGCGCCGGCGCGAGACGCGCGAACAGCTTCATGAAACCGACCGCGATCTTGTTGGTGTCGTGCAGGTTGGCCAGCGAGTCGTAGATGTAGCGATCCATCACCACGAGCTTCCGCCGGAACCCCTCCCAGTAGATGCGAACGAGACAGAGCGTCACGAGATCGATGACATAAGTCGCCTGTCTCAGAAAGACCCGGCTCGTCTCCTTGCGGTTCTTGTCGTAGCGATACTGCTCGGGGATGGGGTCGTTCGGCGGACGGTCCGGACGTTCCTTGGGCGGACGCCTCCTTGGCTTCCCTGTGAGGATGGGTTTCACCGTCTCGCGGAGGAAGTTCGACGCGGAGACGCTCTTGTTCATCTCGAGAGACTCGACGTCGAAGCCTCGCTCCGCGAGGAACTTCTGGAGCAAGTAGATCTGCGTGGTCTTCCCGGCCCCGTCGAGCCCGGAAAACGAAATCAACATGGCTGAAAATCACCTTGCCTGTTCGAACGTGTCCGGACCGCGAAACGAGACCGCCGGTCACCGGTCACCGCACGAGAAGGCGGTCGCATCCTTCTCGATTGGGCCCGGATTACACCGAAAACGTACGCAAATCCCCCGGGAGATGCTAGCCAAGAAGGGGACGGCGACCAAGCCCCTTTCGCCGATTTTCGCTCAGAATTCCGGAATAGCACGACGGACGAGGGGGCGGGATGGCATTCCTGCCAGATTCGTAACCGATCACCTCGGGTTGTGACCGGGCCGGGTGGAGCGGATCCGGGTCTTGAACTCCAGACCCCCCGGCGCGTGACTCCCATGGTCCGACGGCGATTCGCGGAGGAGCCTGCTCGACAGGATCTGTGTCGAAAGAATCTGCACGAACGCCATGTTGTCGCGGGTACCCATCCGGGTCAGACCCGACATTTCGGCCTTGCGAACCAGGCGGTCCACTCTTTCGAAGGAAAACAACCCCGTGGTCTCGACCGCCTCGCGACAGAGGTAGCGGTCCACAAGCGTCGAGCGCATCCCGTCGGGACGGATAAACGGGCGGATCTCCGGGGCCTGGTAGGCGATCTTGGGACGATGGCAGATCTCGGCCGGGAGTCGTCCGCTCATCGCACGTCGCAGGATGAACTTGTCCTTCATCCCGGCGAGCTTGACCCTCCGGGGAAGCCGGCTGGCGAACTCGACGAACTGGTGATCGAGAAACGGGTAGCGACCCTCGACCGAGTGCGCCATGCTCATGCGGTCGCCCTGCGAGGCGAGCAGATAGCCGCGCAAAAGGGTGATGATCTCGAGATACTGCGCCCTGCCGATGTCATCGGCGTCGGAATAGCCGCGAGGGAGCAGGACCGCGAGATCGTCTTCGGGCCGGTAGTCGCCGAGACGGGACTTCAGGGCGCTCGAGTAGTACGCCTTGTTCGCCACCGAGTTCTTCCACCGGATCGAGTGCGAGTAGAACGGCGAGTCGCCGTCGAGCGACGACTTGAACGCCTGTACGGCGAGCTCGGCGTACCGCGGGTTCGAGAACTGCGGGAGATAGGCGTAAAGCCCGCGAAAGAGCGCCGGGCGCATCCTGGAGTCGGGGAACCGGGCCCAGGAGCGCCGGAGCTTGACCTCCCGGAAAAGGTCGTAACCGAGAAGGATCTCGTCCGCGCCCTCGCCGGTCAGGACGACCTTGAGCCCATGGTCACGGACCGCCCGCGACAGCAGGAACAGCGGTGTCGGCGCGGTACGGAACAGCGGTGTTTCTGCGTGCCATACCGTGGACTCGAAGGCCTGCTCGATATCCTCGTAGCTGCACGTCCGGCAGGTGTGCTCCGTCCGCTGGTGCGCGGTGACGATCTCCTGGAACGGGCGCTCGTCGTAGCTTTCCTCGTCGAAACCGATGGAGAACGTCCTCAGACCCGACGGGCGGAGCTCGCCTACCAGATTCACGATGGCTGATGAGTCGATCCCACCGCTCAGATAGGCCCCGACCTCGACATCCGCGCGGAGACGCAACGCGACCGATCTTCTCAGCTCGTCGAGGAACTCCTCTTGGAGATCATCGGCGGTTCCCCACCGGAGCGCATCCGGTCCCGGGAAGGGCCAGCTCCAGTATCGCGAGATCTTCGCGTCACCGTTCTCGACGGTCATCACGCAACCCGGGGGAAGCTCGAGCACGTCGGCGAGGACCGTGTGGGGTGGGACGGGAACCCAGAAGGTGAACACCTGGTCGAGCGCGCGCTCGTTCCACCGCCGGGGCACCCTTCCGGTGGTGAGCAAGGATTTGATCTCCGAGCCGAAGACCAGCGCGGAATCCGACCGGTAGTAGAACAACGGGCGTATCCCGATGCGATCCCTGGCAAGCACCATCCGTTGCAGGGGGCGGTCCCAGATCGCGATCGCGAACTGGCCGTTCATGTGAGTGGGAAAGTCGTCGCCGTACTCGAGGTACAGCCGCAACACCACCTCGGTGTCGCACTGGCTCACGAAACGGTGGCCCTTCGATTCGAGCTGTCGCCGCAGCTCCGGGTGGTTGTAGATCTCCCCGTTCAACACGGCGACGACACCGGAGTTGACGTCGTGGACGGGCTGCTGTCCGCGCGCGATGTCGATGATCGCGAGCCGCGCGGCACCGAGCGCGACACGGTCGTCGACGTAGGTTCCGAGCTCGTCGGGCCCGCGGTGGCAGATCGCCCCAAGCATCCCGTCGATCTCTCGTTCCCGGACCCCGTTGGCCCAGATGCCAGCGATGCCGCACATTTCCGGCTACTCCGAGGTCATGGTGCGATAACGTCCCGTGGTGATGAGGTCGTCCTCGATCTCTCCCCGCGTGAGCGGGGCGAAGATCGCGAGCCAGCTCGCGAGCAGCGAGCCCTGGTCGATCCCGCGGTCGTGAAACAGCCCGAGCGTCCCGCCTTCACAACCGCCGACCTGGGCTCTCACCTTGACGTGGCCGACGAGCCCGCGGACCTTCGAGTCCGCGATCAGCGGTCCGTTCAGGCGCTCCTTGGCGTCGGCGGGCTCGATGGTCTCGCCCGGCAGGCCGAGATAGAGCTCGGCCAGCGCCGCGTACGGTTGGACGGTCACGATGCCGTGACGGTGGAAGACCCCGATCTCCCGGTCTCCGGCCTCGAGACCGTAAACGAAGAAGCCACGTCGCCTCTTCTTCGAGACCTTCGGCTGCGCGTAGTACTCGGTACCGCCGTACTCGACCGGGGTGTAGTCGGCGACGAACTCGTTCATCAGATCCCCCGTGACGACGACCATGGGGGCCTCCGGGTACGCGGCGCGGAGCGCCGCGCCGATCCGGTCGTTGACCCAGGCGCAGTGGACGTTGAAGTCCCGCCAGTCCTGGGCGTGGATCAGAACCTCGCGAAGGATATCCGGGTCCAGGGTCTTGTCGCACAACACCACGGCGAAAGGGAGCTCGAGGGCGTCGGCGATCCCCAGGGCGGCGTGGAAGTCTTCACTGAGAACCGGGTCGGTGGTGTCGAGGCGGGACAGCGCCTGTCCGGCGTACAACCCCGGCGGGTTGAGGTCGGGGGTGGCGTAGGAGAACGTCACCGCCGCGACACCGGGCAGCGATCGTTTCGCGTACCCCGCGACGACGGTACTGTCGAGACCGCCCGAGAGACAGACGAAAAAGCGAGCGGCCGGGAACTTCTTGGGTAGCTCGGAGAACAGCTCGGTCAGCGTCGCGTCCACCCTCGCCCGGAAGGCGGCGGCGTCGAGATCCGGCAGGCCGTCGATGAAACCCTGCATGTCGTAGTACTCGACCGGGGTGACCCCGAGGTCCCGCCGATCGACCCGCAGATAGTGCGCCGGCGGCACCGAAAAGACGTTGGCATAGTCGCCGGTCGCGCCCGCCACGTTGAAGATGAAGTTGCCTACCGTCAACTCGCGCTTTTGCCTGTCGAGATGAAAAAAAAGCTTGTTGAGGCCAAGACGGTCACGGATCAGATAGTGCGCGTCGTCGTCGGAGTGAACGAGCGCAAAACTCCCCAAAACCGGCGTTTTACAGTCCGCGGCAAGGATCGCCGCGGTTGCCGCGTGCCTTTCCGTGTTCCAGAA
>JBFJTV010000264.1:0-4737 GCA_041625075.1 Candidatus Polarisedimenticolaceae bacterium
AGGACGCGGGCCCGCTCCGACCAGCCGAGATCGCGCACCAGCGTCGCCGCGGCGGCGCCGAGGTGACCCACCCCGCCGACCGGCCCGTCGGGGGCGGGGCGCCCGCACAGCGCGGCGGTCGCGGCCGTCCAGCGCCGCAGCGTCTCCGGGTCGAGCGGTCCGGCGAGAGACGCCGCGTCGTCGCGTTCGCTGAGCACGCCGGCCGCACGCAGGAGGGCCCACTCGCGGGTAACGTCCTCGCCGCTCTCCGCGATCACCGGGGCGACCTCACCACCCTCGAGGACCACCTTGAGGCTCTCGAGCGCATCCGCCTCGGCGCGGCACGGCACGGCGACGAGATAGGGCGCCGCCTCCTCGGGGAAGATCTCGGCCGCATCCTCGGTGTGCCCCCCGCAGGTCGCGGTGTACATCGCGGAGATGGGCTCATCCTTCCACGTCAGGATCTGCCCGCGAGTCTGCACGACCGCGCGGTCGGACATCGGGTGCTCGGCCGACTCGCCGTGATAGACCTGGCATCGCGGGGTGGCGCACATGTCGAAACCCTCGTCGCCGAACTGCCCGCGATGCTTCCACGCGTAGGTCCGCGCCGCGACCGCCTGGGCCTTGAGCGCTTCCATCTGCGGCCACATCTCCGGCCCGAGCTCGGCCGGCACGACGCCCAGGAGGTAGGTCTCGAGCTCGACCCAGTTGATCGCCCGGACGGTCCCGAACGGAGAGATGCGGACTTCGATGATGCCGCGGTACGGCTTCTCCTCGACACGGACGGGGTCGCGCCCCGCCGGCACGATCGCGAGACGGCTCAGGTCGGTAACGTGCGAGTCGTACGAGGCATCGACGAGCCGCAGCCGGATGCCGGGAGACGCCTCGGCGGGCTCCTCGACGATCCACACCCCCTCGAGCCCATCGTCGCGCAGCCGCTTCACGAGGGTGCTCAAGGCGTCCCGGTTGGGCTTTGCCCCGACGCGCACACGCCAGTTCCCGCGATCGGGGTTGTACCGCACGATCGCCGGCACGCCATATTTCCCGGTCAGGCGATCGCGCTCCTTTTCGGCTGCTTCCCGAGAACCGAACGCCCCGGCCTGGATGCGAAAGACCGATTCGATGCTGCCCGTCGGCCCACCGTCGGCGACAACGGCGAGTTCTCCGGTGAATTCCCCCTTCCACACCGGCTCGCCCGTCGCGGGATCTATAACCCGATACCGCCCTCGGGAATCGACCATGAGGCGATGCGCGGCGTCGAGACCGATGCGGAACAGCGGGTCCCCCTGGCCGGCGGAGCGAGCAAGCCTGGCGAACCCGTCATCGACCGCGGTGGCTGGAAGCGCCGTGCACGCCACCACGCCGGCCACGGCGACGGCCGCGACTGTTCGGTGGAACGTCATGAGACGAAGTCGGCTCCGGTCGAGCCCGGAGCGAGGACCCGCAGGATCTCGCCGCGCTCGGCGGCATCCGTTTGCAGAACACCGGCCGCCGCCATCGTCACCAGGCGGCTGCTCTCCTTCCGAACGCCGCGCAACGTCATGCAGGTGTGTTCGGCCTCGAGCAACGCCAACACGCCGCGCGGCTTGAGCGTCTCGTCGAGGACCCGCACGATCTCTCCGGTGAGCCGCTCCTGGATCTGAAGTCGGCGTGACAGGACGTCGATGACCCTCCCGATCTTGCTGAGCCCCGCCAGACGCTCGTCGGGCAGGTAGGCCACGTGCGCGTGACCGACGAATGGCAGGAGGTGGTGGACGCACACGGAGCTGAACCGGATGTCCCTCACCAGCACGGGTCCCGACGTCTCCGGGACCTCGGTCCAGCTCACCTCGGCCGCGGGGTCGAAGGCGTACCCGGAAAGAAGATCGTCCGCCCACGCGGCCGCGACCCTGGCCGGGGTCCGCTCGAGATCGTCGCCGGGGAAGCGTTGCCCGACACCGTCCAGAAACGCCCTTACGGCCTCTTCGATCTTGCTGCGGTCCATCATGCGTCTCCGCGGTAAACAACCGAGCAGCTTCGCGTCTCGAACAGCTCGATCTCGATCAGGCCGGCAAGCGACGGCGCGAGCCGCTGCCAGATCCACACGACGATGTTCTCGGCCGTCGGGTTGTCGATGATGTCGTTGAGATGCTTGTGGTCGAGCACCTCGACGACCTGGTCGCGAACCACTCTCTTGAGGTCCCCGAAATCGATGGCGAGCCCCGTCTCCGGGTCCATCGGACGATCGACGCTCACGACGAGACGGTAGGAGTGCCCGTGAAGATCCCTGCATTTGCCCGGGTGATGCGGCAACAGGTGGGCCGCCTCGAAATCGAAGCTGCGCCGCACTCTCACGTCGCCGTCACTTCCTCGCGCGAACGGGTCATCTCCACGCCGACCGAGTCCACGATCCCGTCGAGCACCGGTGTCTCCTTGCGGACCCTGATCGTCACGGCGTCGGCGGCGAACTCGTTCATGAGGGCCTGGATCAGCTCCCAGGCAAAGGACTCGAGCAGCTTGTGCGACCGTCCCCGGCCCATCTCGATCACGCATTGATGCACGCGGCGGTAATCGAGCGTCTCCTTGAAGCTGTCGGTCCGCCCCGATCTCTCGAGATTCACGTGGAGTCGGACGTCAACGGCCAGACGGACACCGATCTCGCGCTCGGCGCGCGTCAACCCGTGGTATCCGTGGAACTTGATCCCTTCGATGAAGATTGTGTCGCTCATCGCCGTCTCGCGGGCGGGAAGTGTATTGTGGCCCTCTGACACTGTCAAACTTCACCCTTCCGATAGACCGTGCGTCCTCCGACGATGGTCCGAAGGACCTGAACCCGCGCGACCATCTCGTCGAGAGGCACCCGGGTGGGGTCCTCGGAGAGCACGACCAGGTCGGCGAGATAGCCGGCTCGAAGAGCTCCCCGACCGGCCTCGTCTCCCGCCGCGAGCGCCGAGCCTCGAGTGTACGCTTCGAGCGCCTCGGCGACGCTCAGCTCCTCGCGGCGCCCGCCGGGACCCCGTGGGCGCGCCGCCGCAACCAACCCCCGAATCGGATCGGGACTCTCCACCGGCCAGTCCGTCCCCAACGCCAGGGTCGCGCCACACTCGAGCAGCGAGCGAAAACCGTAGGCCCGCCGCGTGCGAACCGGTCCGAGTCGTTTGGCGAGCCATCGCCGGTCCGAGTCGAGGTGGGCCGGCTGCATCGAGACCGCCACCCCGAGACGGGCGAACCGTGGAAGATCCTCGGGAGCGACGAGTTGTGCGTGCTCGATCCGATGGGGTCGCTCCCTCTTCCTCGATTCGAGCGTGGAGACCACGTCAAGTGCCTGCCGGACTGCACGGTCGCCGATCGCGTGAAAGGCGATCGCCCATCCGCGACCGTCCAGGTCGCTCACCCTCTCTGCGAGATCGGCTTCATCGAGCCGCAGGGTGCCGCGCTCGTTCGGCGCATCGGCGTAGGCTTCCGAGAGCGCCGCCGTACGCGAGCCCATCGTTCCGTCGAGGAAGACCTTGCGGGTCGCGACCGTCAGGTCCGGCGCGTCGCGCCGGTGCCGCGCCCGCAGGGCGTTGGCCTGCTTCTCGTCGGTGTCGACCGGGAGCCACACGGAGACCCGCGCGGTGAGCCGACCTTTCTTTCGCAGGCGGTCGTAGATCGGGACGGCCCACGGCTCGGCGATGTCCTCGACGCTCGTGATCCCGTGACTGCTTAAACAGGCGAGCCCCCGTTCGATTCCCGCTGTTCGTTCCTCCTCGCTTTTCGCGGGGAGACGATCGATTGCCAGATCCACCGCTCTTTCCATCAGGATTCCGGTCGGTTCTCTTGTTCTGGGAAAGCGATGGATCGTTCCGCCGTCGGGGTCCGGCGTTTCGCGGTCGATGCCGAGGTATCGGAGAGCCTCCCCGTTGAGCCACGCCACGTGGCCATCCACGCGCAAGAGAAACACGGGGTGGCGCGGCACGAACTCGTCGAGCGCCCTGCGGTTCGGCCATTGGGGAGGTGCCCAGTCGGTCTGATTCCAGCCCCGGCCGCGAATCCACTCGCCCCGCGGAACGTGGCGCGCCGTCATGCGCACGCGGTCGACGATCTCGATCTCGGAGTTGCACGCACCGAGATCGATCTCCGCGAGCGAGACGCCACCGGCCGAGAGGTGCATGTGCGCGTCGTGGAATCCGGGAACGACAACTCCGCCCTCCAGCGACTCGATCGTGGCGGACGCACCGCCGGTGCGGTGCACATCGTCGGCGCTGCCGATCGCCGCGATCCGGCCTCGTTCGACCGCGAGAGCGAAGCTCCTCCGAGGGTGTCCCGGCATTCGCCCGTCAACGAAGATCCTCAAAGCACCTTCAGACCGGGAACCTGCGGATACTTCAGACCCGTTCCGGTGTTGAACAGCACGACGCGCTCGTCGCGCTCGACCGCGCCGCTCTCGACGAGCCGGCGAAGAGCGGCCAGCGTGGCGCCGCCCTCGGGACAGGCGAAGATGCCCTCGCCGCGGGAGAGCTCCATCTGGCCCGCCGCCATGTCGTCATCGTTCACGGCGACCGCCGTGCCCCCCGATTCGTGAACCGCCTGGAGAATCAGCCGGTCTCCGATGGGCGAAGGAACGCGCAGACCGCTGGCATAGGTTCTCGGCCGCTCCCAGGCCTTCGCGTGGCCCTTGCTCTCCTCGAACGCTCGAACGATCGGTGCGCACCCGCTTGCCTGGACCACCACCATCCGTGGGCGTCGCCCCCGGCCGATGAGCTCGAGCTGTTCCATCTCCTCGAAGGCCTTCCACAT
>JBFJTV010000265.1:0-4696 GCA_041625075.1 Candidatus Polarisedimenticolaceae bacterium
CCCGCCAACTCGCCCCCGACCCCACGAATAAATAGGGACACTCTGGATTTCTGCCTCCTGCGGGGCAGGAATTCAAGGAATTGGTCGTCCCGCGGCGTCACGGCTGACAAAGGACGCCGGTTTTGCCCCAAATGGGGTCGGAAATCCAGAGTGTCCCTGATTTTTTGAGAGTGTCCTGATTTTTTGCGGTGGGGGGTGGGGCGGGGTACATTCCCCGCCGTGAGGAAGCCCCCGATGACGCGATCTCCGAAGCTGGCGTTGGTTCTGTGCGTTGCCGTCCTGGCGACCGCCGCGCTCGCCAAAAAGAGCGAACCCGCCGAAGTCGCGTGGATGGAGAGCCTGCCCCAGGCGGTGGCCGAGGCGGAGCGTACCGGAAAGCCCGTGCTGGTGTACATCTGGGCGGTGTGGTGCGCGCCGTGCAAGATGATGGAGGAAACCACCTACCGCGATCCTGACGTCCGCCAGGCTATCGCGAACTTCGTTCCGCTCAGGGTGGATGCGGACCACCAACAACCGTTCATCAAGGAATACCGGATCAACGCCTACCCGACGGTGCTCGTACTCGACGGCGACGGTCGGGAAGTTACCCGTTTGATCGGACTCATTGACGCGCCGGTGATGCTCGATTCGCTAGCCAGGATCCTCCGGGAGTACGGGGCACGCGACTGACCCCTCGTTTCGGCGTCTCACGTCACACGCCTACACGTGACTTTGCGGACGGTTTTTGTCCACTGAGTCACTGTTGGCGCTGCCCTTGCGACGCCTATCATTCGGGCAGGGGGGACAAAGATGAGACGGCTCGAGCGCGCTCGATCCGCGGGGAACGCCGCCACCTGCGTGTTGATCGGCTTCCTCCTGCTGCCTGCCCACGCCTGGGCGACGACGGTGGATATCACGGCCGTCTTTCCAATCAACTACGAGTATGCCCCGAGCGGATTCTGCTTCCATGACGGCGCGATGTACGCCGTGACCAAGAACAACTTCCTTCTCAGGTACGACCCCGTCACCGGCGCGCTGCTCGAAGAGGTCGCGGGGATCGTCCCCGGTCAAGCCCACCTGCACGGCATCACCGTCGGCGCCGGGGACACGTTCTGGATCGGCGATGTCTTCTCGCAGAGCATCTACCAGTTTCGATTCTCGGATTACTCGGTCGTTTCGAGTATTCCTGCGCCCGGCGTCCCCTCGTACGGCCTGGCGTTCAAAGGCGGCGTCCTCTGGATCGGCTACCACTCGGACGGCGATCCTACCCCGATTCACGGGGTCGATCCCCAGACCGGGGAGGTGCTCGTCACCTTCGAGATCGGAGCGGCCGATGTCCACGGCCTGGCGTGGCTCGGGGATTACCTGTGGGTACTGGATAACTTGAGCGACCTGCTTCATCGGACTACTGCCAGCGGCGCGGTGCTGGAAACCTACGAGCTCCCGACGGAAGACTACGGAGCGATGGCCCACGACGGCAGCGATCTCTGGATCTCCAACTTCGTGGACTTCTTCCACATCGACGTACCGCCGCTGTCGATGTGCCCCGAGCCGGGCGAGGTTCTCGACCTCGGTTTCGCGGATCGAACGACCTTGACGTGGGCGCCGCCGCTTCAGCTGGGTGGTTCGCCGGCGCTCTACGACACGCTCCGTTCCGAGGACCCCGCCGATTTCGTGACTGTCGCGACCTGCGTCGAGTCGGACGACGGCTCGGACACGACGGCCGTGGTCGATGAGTCGCCGCTACCCGGCGAGGTGTTCCACTATCTCGTCCGGGCCGAGAACGGCTGTCCGATCGGGGAAGGTCCATTGGGCACGAACTCGGACGATGAGCCGCGCGAGGGCCGGTTCTGTTCGTGACTCTCGCAATCGAGAGCCTCGAGCGACGGCAACCGATCAGTCGTCGCCGTCCTTCCCGGCCAGATCGACCAGATCGCGGGTGTTCTTGAGCTTGTCGAGGGCGATCGCCTCGAGCTGCCGGACCCGCTCGCGGGAGAGGCCGATCGCGTTGCCGATCTCCTCGAGGGTGTGCGCTTCGCGGGCACCGATCCCGAAACGCAGCTCGATGATCTGCTTCTCGCGGTCGGTCAGCGCGCTCAGGCTCTTCTCCAGCTTGCCCTTGATCTCGCTGTTGCGGGTCTGCTCGAGCGGCGAGACGGCGTTCGGGTCACGAAGCGTCTGGAGCAGGTTCCAGTCCTCGGCGAGAAAAGTCTCCAGACTCTCCGGCTCGGAGACGAGACCCAGCACGCCCTCGACCTTGCGGATCGGCATGTCGAGGTGCTCGGCGATCTCGTGCTTGCCGGGAGGGCGTCCAAGCTCGCGGATGAGCTCGCGGATCGCGCGCGAAACCTTCTTCTGCTTTTCGCTGAGGTGCACGGGGAGGCGGATCATCCTCGCGCGGTCGCTGATCGCACGATCGATCGCCTGCTTGATCCACCAGTAAGCGTAGGTCGAGAACTTGGTTCCCCGCGCGGGATCGAACTTCTCGACGGCGCGGAGCAGACCGATGTTCCCCTCCTGGATCAGGTCCATGAAGGGAATCCCCGATTTGGCGTAGCGCTTGGCGATATGCACGACCAGACGGAGGTTGGCGACGGTTAGCGCCTCACGAGCCCGGTCGAGCTGTCCCTTGTGCTCACGGGCAGCACGAAGGGCCTCGCGAGCGACGCGTCCTGGTGCGCGATCGACGTAGCTTGCGAGCCGCTCGACAAAGATCTCGATGTCCTTGATCGGCCACTCGGCTCCGAGTGACGGCTCGGTCGTGCAATCGGCCAGCGCATGCTCGCGGCAGACCGAAGGGAGACGCTGGGCGATCTTGGCGATGGCGATACGCGCGTTGCGCAGCCGGGATGAAAGCTCGACTTCCTTCTCACCGTCGATGAGCGCGTTTGCACCCATCTCCCGGAGATAGATCGGGAGCGGCGATGCCGCGGAGTCGCCCGCGGATGCCCTCTCGCGCCCTCGAACCTCGATGGTCTCACGACTGGGGTAGCTCATGACTCCACCCTAATGAACCGCGAAGATCCCCTCGTTCTTTCCTTACTCTACGACAGTAAAGATAGCTTAGCGTCCACTGTTTGTCCAGGATTTTTTTAGGACAATCTGACATCGCCGAAAAAGGTCGAATCCCAGGGAAAATCTGGACCGTTCGGTCAGTCGGACAGCTCGGTAGGCGTCGCGGTCGCGGACGTGCCGGACCGGACTCCGGCTCGACTTCCGCGGGGAGGCCGGAGGTCAGTTCTCCGCGAGGAGATCGAGGACGGCCTGCTCCAATTGTGTCATGCCGAACTCCTGCCCGATCCGGACCGCCTCATCGGCGGTCGCGCCGTCGACCCACGCGGCCTCGAGCGCCATCATCGCTCCCACGCGGTTTCCGCTAGCGCAGTGGATCATCATGGGGCCGTCGCGATCGTCGAGGACCGCGGAAAGGAGATCGACGTTCTCTCTCGTCAGCCCCGCGGCGCCGGCCACCGGGATGTGGACGTAGCGCATCCCGAGCCCTTCGACCAGATCGGACTCCCACGCGAACCCCTCCTCGGCGTCCGCGCGGAGGTTGACGATGGTGGTGTAACCTGCCCGCGCCGCCTCGGAGATCTGCTCCGGCGTCGGCTGGCCGCCGGTCAGCAAACCCTCGACGGGTGTGCGCCAGTTCAGGATCTCGATTGCAGCGACCTCGGGGGCGGGAGGCTCGACGGCGGCGGTCTCGGGAGCAGGAGGCTCCACGGCCTCCTGACCGCACGAGAACAGACACCCGAGGGACAGAAGCGTAATGGCGATGACGGTTCGGTGCAGCATCACGGCACCCAAGATACACCATCGGGAAAAAGTGACCTCATGGTTGTAATTCCGTCCCGGTGCGCGTCTCGGTCCCGCGCGGGGGCTGCGTGGCGAAGCTGTTCTTCACACGAACTTTATAGAAACCCCGCGCGCGCGGCCGCGATGGCACTCGCTTTGCGAAGGATAGGGTGGGCATGCCTGATTTTCGCGCGACGTCGCTGCCACGATCCAACACTGGCCGCGAAAATTGGGCATGTTTCCCGTTCCTCGTCGGGGGGATAACGCGTGACAAATCGTCGCTGGACACGGTGGTCGGTGGCCGCGTGCACGTTGCTGATCGCCCTGCCCGCCTCGGGCCAGGATCCGGTCTCTCCGTCTACCCTAGGTGATACGTACTGGGGATTTCGCGTCGGGGTCGGAGGCGACCCGGATCAGCTCATCGTTGGCGGGCAATACGACTTCGGGGAGATCGCGCGACGAGTGCATTTCGACCCGAACGTCGAGCTCGGTTTCGGTGATGACACCATCGCGCTGACGGGGACCGCGGCCTTCTTCTACGTCTGGGACTGGAAGGGAAATGTCCGTCCCTATGCCGGTGGCGGCCCCGAGATCGGCCTCGTCCGGTTCGACACTCGCCGTGGCGGGAGCGACACCGAGTTCGAGGTCGGACTTCAGGCGATGGGCGGCGGCCGATGGAAGCTCAAGAGCGGCCGCGAGTTCTTCGTCGAGCTCGATCTCGGTCTCTTCGGGGACCTCCACGACATCCAGGTGATGGCCGGCTGGCGTTTCTGAGCCGCGATCGCGGCCGCTTCCTTTACAATCCGGGCATCATGAAGCGCATCCTGCCGATCGTGCTGGTGTTGTTGTGCGTCGCGTGCGGCGGCGAAGGCGCCCCCGGCCCGGAACCGTACGAGTCGATGCCGGACGACGTCGAGGCGAC
>JBFJTV010000266.1:0-4686 GCA_041625075.1 Candidatus Polarisedimenticolaceae bacterium
GGGCTACTGGCGGCGGCGGCGGTGGAAGTCGCGGGCGAGGGCGGCGTCGGAGGCGAGCAGCTCGTCGAGCTTGGCCTCGATGGCGTGGTTGCCCGTGGCGTCGTAGCCCTGCAGCCGGGTCGCATACTCCGGGACCCGATCCAGAAACCTCGCGACGGCGTCGGCGCTGAACGTGCGAACGTTCATGCCGTAGCCCAGCTTCTCGAGAGCGTGGCCGTTGACCTGCTGCTCGAACTGCCTGGTCATCGGGAGGGCGAGATAGGGCTTGCGGAGATAGAGCGCCTCGCTGATCAGCGTGAACCCCGCGGTCGCGACCACAGCCTTCGAGGACGCGAGGTCGTCGAGAAAGCCCACCGGGTCGAACGATCGATAGTGCAGGTTGCCGTCGCGATCCGACCGGTCGTAGCCGTAGACCCGAAAGATCTCGTTCGAAAAGTCTCTCAGCTCGTCGAGCAGGGTCTCGAACCCGCTGGTCAGATAGACGGCGATGTGCTCTCCGGTAACCGGTTCGCGCTCTAAAACCGCCTCGCGCAGGATCGGCGGAAAGAGGAACGTCCTGTCGTTGAGGACCTTGCCGAAGAAGAACGTGGTCGCCAGCGAAACGTCGGGGCGGGGGACCATGGCGCGGATGATCGTGCGCGTCATCCTGGCTTCGGCCTCGAGGTCCTCGGGGTAGTCGATCTCCATGTAACGCATGCGGTGCTGGTTGTCGAGCGTGACGAGCGGAATGCCGTTGAAGTCCGCGAGGTAGGCCGTCATGGGCTCGAAGTCGGTGATCACGACGTCCGGTCGGAACTCGTCGAACACGCCTCGCAAAGTTTGCAGTTTCTTGAAACCGGTCGGCAGCCGTCCGATGTTCTCGGTAAAGGTCCGGACCATCGAGACCTTGTTGTCGGCGCTCGCGATCGTCAGGCCTTCGATCTCGAGGACGTCGAAGTCGTCCTTCAGGTTGCGGTAACCGCGGTCGTAGCTCGCGAGCCGGACGTCGTGACCTCGACCCAGCAGGTGCGTCGCCATCTCCCGCGCTCGCGAGGAATGCCCCGATCCCTCACCCGAGACTCCGTAGATGATCCGCGCCACGCTAGTACACCACGGGGAGCTCGTAGGCCGCGGCTTCACGGTCGTTTCTTACCAGGAGGAGCCGCCCCGAGAGCGCCGGGGGGTTCCACGTCTTTCCGGGAAGCGCTGACAGGGTTGCCAGCTCGCGGTGCTCGTCCGGTATCGCCTCGACCAGGACGACACCGCCGTCCTCGTCCTGGATCACCAGAAGGTCTCCGACCAGCACGAACTGGCCGTGGCCGTAGCGCCCGCGCTTCCAGATGCGCTCGCCGGTCTCCGGGTCGAGTGCGACGAGCACGCCGTCGTCCAGACCGTAGACGACGCCATCGTGGTAGACCATCGGCGCGAACTTCGACTTGAGTCGGCGGCTCTCCCACAGCAGCTCGGCCGACAGCTCCCCGTCGGTGTTCGACAGCCGCAGCATCCGGCTCCCCTGTCCGTAACCCGCCGAGACCAGGATCCGGTCCTCGTCGATCACGAGCGGCATCGTGACCCGCTCGCCACCGCTGGGCCACTCGTGCCGCCACAGGATCTCGCCGGTCTCCGGATCGTGACCGACGACGAAGGTGTGGTAGACGACCAGGACCTGCTCGACGCCGGCCACCGTGGCGAGCAAGGGGCTCGTGTACGTCCCGCCGTCGTCGCCCTGGCGCCACGCGGGCTCTCCCGTCTCGCGATCGTAGGCGGCCAGCCCGAGACCGCGGTTCCCGAGCTGCACCATCACGAGATCGCCGACGACAAGCGGGGAGCTGGCCATGCCCCAGTCCGGGATACCCGCGCGATGATCCTCGACGAGGCTTCGCGACCAGACTTCCTCGCCGGTCTCGAGCTCCACACAGCTCAGCGTCCCCGTGGCGCCGAGAGCGTAGACGCGGCCGCCCGAGATCGTCGGTGTCGTGCGCGGACCGCTGCCGCCGACCGTCGTGTTGAACGGCGCGTGGTACGCGTGGACCCAAACCTGCTCGCCGGTTCGAAGGTCGTAACGCGCGATGACCTCGTCTTCGCCCCGTTGTTCCAGGGTCACCGCGGCGTCCCCGACGATCGCGAACGACGACCATCCCTCGCCGATTTCCCGCCGCCACAGCTCGCGCGGCTCCCGGTCGGACCAGTCCCTCGCCAGCACCGGACCGGCAAGGGTAGCCTCGCGTCCGGGACCGTAGAACTGTGGATAGTCCTCCGGACCGGGCAGGACCGGCGCCGCAACGCTCGTGTCGTCGAACTGCCGCTCCCCGGCCCACCGGCACCCCAGTATCGGGACGAGGTTGCCGCTCACCGCCTTGATCTCGAGCAGGAGGAATCCGGCGCCGACGATCAGCACGATACCCGCGAGGATCCAGAGCCGTGTGCGGCCCGGAAGCCGGGAGAACAGCAGGAGCCACAGGACGAGGGCGATCGTGCTGAAGAACAGGGTCGGGAAGGTCGGGATGACCCGGTCCTGGGTCTGCCCGGCGTCCCCCGTCCAGATCCACGTCAGGATCGAGACGGCGACCGCCACGATGATCACTGCGGGCCACCACCGAATCGTTCGTCGCTTGGTCGGTTGCCGGTCCGAGCTCATGGCCTACGCAGGATACTACCGCTCGGTTTGGAGCGAGACGCGGGTGACTGCTGCGACCTCCGGACCGCTTGGCTCGTGAAGTGACTCTCCCGGCTTCCCCGATCCGAGCCGCGGCCGGAATACCCCCGCAGCGTGATACTCCCGTGAATATTTCGTGCTACGTTCGAGTTGTACTGCGAGTGCCCATGGAACGACAGGTTCTCATCGTCGAAGACGACCAGGACATCGCCCGGCTGGTGCAGCTGCACCTCGAGGACATCGGGTGCACCGTCACGGTCAAAACCGACGGTCCCACGGGGCTGGTCGCCGCCGAGCGCGAGGCGTTCAATCTCATCATCCTCGATCTCATGCTGCCGGGCCTGGACGGGCTCGAGCTGTGCAAGCGCATCCGCGCGCGCGAGGACTACACCCCGCTGCTGATGCTGACGGCTCGGTCGGCCGAGACCGATCGCGTCCTCGGGCTCGAGTTGGGTGCTGACGACTACCTGACCAAACCGTTCAGCGTCGGCGAGCTGACCGCACGGGTCAAGGCGATCTTCCGCCGTGTCGAGGCGCTTCGCCACCAGGGGGCGTCGTCCACGGAGCCGATCCGGGTCTCGGGGATCGTGATCGAGCCCGACAAGAGGCGCGTGACCGTGAACGATCGGCCGGTCGAGCTCACCGCACGCGAGTTCGACCTGCTGGCCCACTTCGCCCGGAACCCGGGGCGGGTCTTTACGCGAACCCAGCTTCTCAACGAGGTGTGGGGTTACGGCCACGACGGCTACGAGCACACCGTCAACTCGCACATCAACCGGCTGCGCGCGAAGATCGAGCCCGATCCCTCGAATCCCACCCTGATCCGTACCGTCTGGGGTGTGGGATACAAGCTGTCCGAAACCGCGGAGACCTGAAGTGCCCAGGTCGCTGTACGCGCGGCTCGTCCTCGCCCTTCTCGCCCTGGTGGGACTGCTCGCCGTGCTGTACGCGGCGGCGGGCGCCTACACGACCGAGGTCTATCTCGAGGAGGTCCGGCAGAAGCTCCACCGCACCCTCGCCGAGGACCTGATCAAGGAAGGCCTTCTCCTGCAGGATGGAACCGTCAACCCCGACGGGCTCGAGCACGTTATCCACATGTTGATGGTGATCAACCCGAGCATCGAGGTCTACGTTCTCGACGCGGACGGAAGCATCCAAGCGTACTCGACACCGCCGGGCAAGTTGCATCGCCAGCGGGTTTCGCTCGAACCGATCGCGCGCTATCTCGACGGCAACGTCAGGTTCCCGATCCGCGGCGACGATCCGCGTGATCCCCAGGGTCGCAAGGTCTTCTCGGCGGCCGCCATCGGGAGCACCGAGCGTCCCGACGGTTATGTCTACGTCGTCCTCGGCGGGCAGCTCCACGACAGCGTCGTCGAGCGCGTTCTCGGAAGCTACGCCCTGCGGATGGGAGCGGCAGCGCTGATCGGCGGGCTCGTTTTCGCGATCGCCGCGGGTCTGTTGCTGTTCGGTGTCATGACGCGGCGCCTGCGAAGGCTGGCCTCAAAAGTCGCCTCCTTCGAGACGACGGGCCCATCCTCGCCGTCCTCCGATCCTGGAGACGGTTCGGGGGGCGACGAGATCCGGCGACTCGACGAGACCTTCGACCGCATGGCCGACCGCATCGGCGAGCAGCTCAGCCAGCTCGAGCGAACGGACAGGATGCGCCGCGAACTGGTCGCGAACGTGTCCCACGACCTGAGAACACCGCTTGCATCGCTTCACGGCTACCTCGAGACCTTGATCCTCAAGGGAGATCGGCTGGACGCGGAGGAACGCCGGCGGTACCTGGAGATCGCGACTCGCCACAGCGAACGTCTCGGGAGGCGCGTGGCGGAGCTGTTCGAGCTGGCCAAGCTCGATGCCGGCGAGATGCTCCGCGCGCGGGAGAGGTTCTCACTCGATGAGCTCGTTCAGGACGTTCTTCAGAAATTCCAGATCGAGGCCGGTCGCAAGCACGTGCAGCTCCACACCGAGCGCGAACACAACCTGCCGTTTGTCGATGGCGACATCGGGCTGATCGAACGTCTTCTCGAGAACCTGATCGACAA